>BNUC01000038.1 GCA_025997075.1 Betaproteobacteria bacterium
TTCCCGATGCAAAACCGCTGACCGAATCCCAGAGTACCGCGCTTCTTTGCTCGGTCTTACCCCATTGGACAATGCTCTTCGATACAATGACTTATGACTTATGACTTCTGCGTGTGCGATTACCCTGACCTGAATCTAAAGATAAAGCATGGAGATATCTCCATATTTATATTATTGAAAGCAAGTTGGTATTAGAAGGGGCGGGGGCATGCTCCACCGTTGTTTCGTGCCGACAGATTTTCCGGGCGGACACACCGACAGGCTACGCACAAACTATGCGGAACCGCTTCCCGGCTTCCGATCGAAGCGGATCACCGCTCGCCCATCCGTGATCTTTCGTGGCTCGGCCTTCCACGCGTGACCGTACACCACTTCGAAGGTCGCTGGCAGACGTTCCTCGACGCGTTGTTTTTCATATGCCTCACGGACCGCCTGCCACGCCTGTCGGCCCATCAAGCCGCGCCGGCTTCCTGCCGTCGCGCAGGTCGAACCGCTCTGGCGCAATTCGCCAAAAAGCGTATCGAGCGAGGGATAGGTCAGCGTCAGGCGCTCGGCGTCCATCACCGGGTCGGAGAAACCGCATTCGACCAGCATGTCGCCGTAGTCGTGCATGTCGACAAAGGACAGGGTGTGTTCGTAGCCATCCGAAAAAGAGGCGCGCAATTCTTTCAGAGTGTCCGGTCCAAAGGCGGAGAATATCAGCAGACCGCCGACTTCCAGCGTCCGATGTATTTCGCGCAGACCCGCCAAGGGATTGCTCAGCCAGTGCAGCATCAGGTTGGACCAGACGAAACCGGCCATGCCCGTTTTCAAAGGCAGAGCTTGCGCATCCGCAGCCAGCAGCGAGGCCTGTTTCGGCCCGCGCAGGAAAGGCAGCATCCAGCGTAAATGCGAACGCTGCCGACAGGCGACGCGCAGCATCGCTTCGGAAATATCAAGGCCAAGGATTCGGGCGCGCGGATAGTGTTCGCCGAGCGCGACCAGGCTGGCGCCGGTGCCGCAGCCCAGGTCGATGACCGTACCCGGTTGTATTTTTACGTAGTCGAGCCGTTCCAGCATGCGGGTCGCAACTTCGCGCTGCAATACCGCCACGGCGTCATATCCGGCCGCCGCACGGGCAAAACCACGCCGCACCCGGCGCGCGTCGATTATGGGGACAGTGGCGGACATGGGGAAATCAGTTGCTCCGTCGTCCAAGCGTAGGCCGAAACCCGGCTTTGTTCATCAAATTCCTGGATTCCGGCTTTCGCCCACTGCTGTCCGGGATAAAAAGGAAGTAGATGGTGTCGCCGTTTTTTGGGACTTACATTCGGCGGATAAGGCGCATATCTTGCCCTATGCGCTATTTTTAACCCCGTCATTCCCGCGAAGGCGGGAATCCAGTTCGTTTTTTCCAGACAGAATGGCTGCAAATCAAAGAATGGCGGCGCGTTGCGCCGAAAGTACGCTTTCTGGATTCCCGCCTTCGCGGGAATGACGGGGATGGGAAGCGCATGTAAAATATCCCGGACAGCAGTGGGCTTTCGCCGGAATGACGAGGAAGAAATAGCCGTTGTCTCCACTAAATGGAAAACACCCTAAATCGCCTTTAACCCAAGCTTTTCAAACAACACATGGTCGGCGTTGAGGTCGAGATTGCTGGCGGTCAGCAGCTTGTCGCAATAGAAAATGGAATTGGCGCCGGCGAAAAAACACATCGCCTGCATCTCTTCGCTCATCACGTCGCGACCGGCGGACAGACGGACCCAGCTTTTGGGCATGGTGATGCGCGCGGCGGCGATGGTGCGCACGAACTCGAAGTTGTCGACTTTCTCGGCGGCCGCCAGCGGCGTGCCCGGCATCCCTACCAGATTATTGATCGGCACCGAATCGGGCGGCGGATTCATGTTGGCAAGCTGGGCGACCATGGCCGCGCGGTTGCGGCGCGATTCGCCGAGCCCGAGAATGCCTCCGCTGCATACCTTGATGCCCGCCGCGCGCACTTGCGCGATGGTGTCGAGACGATCCGAATGCTTGTGCGTGGTGATCACTTTGTCATAAAACTCGGCATCGGTGTCGACGTTGTGGTTGTAGTAGTCGAGCCCGGCCTCCTTGAGTTTCCCGGCCTGGCCGTCCTTGAGCATGCCCAGCGTCACGCAGGTCTCCAAGCCCAGCGCCTTGACCTCGCGGATCATCTGCGTGACGACTTCAAGCTCCTTTTCCTTCGGCCCGCGCCAGGCCGCGCCCATGCAAAAGCGCGTGGAGCCCCTGGCTTTGGCTTCCTTCGCCCTGCTCACCACGTCCTCGACCTGCATCAGCGCCTCGCGCCCGGTATCCGTTTTGTATCGCGCCGACTGCGTGCAGTAGCTGCAATCCTCGGGACAACCGCCGGTCTTGATCGACAACAGCGCCGATCGTTGCACTTCGTTCGGATCGAAATTCTCCCGGTGCGTCTGATGCGCGCGAAACAGCAAATCCATCAGCGGCATCTGGTAAAGTGCCTCAACCTGCGAGACGGTCCATCGGGCGTCAGGTTTTTTCGTTGCGGCGACGCTGCCTGCCGACGCTGCCGGAGTGGTTGGTGAGGCTACTGCCGTGGATGTATTCATGGGAGACTCATCGAAACAAGGAAACGGAAAACTTCAAGGAAGCACAGAGGAGAAAGAGCGGCAATTTTTCTCTACGGGGTTGAAAAGAATGCGCATTTTAACTCAAAACACCAGCCTCCTTGCCCGCGTCAGAACTCTTGCCGGGCAAGCCGCCGGCCGTTTTCTCGCACAAAATTGTCTGCTCTGCGGACAGACCAGCGAAGGAGAAATTCTGTGCCAGGCGTGCGCCAACGATCTGCCGCGGCTTCCCGCCTCCATCTGCCCGCGCTGCGCCTTGCCGACGACCGCGGGAGAACCGTGCGGACGCTGCCTCGCGCATCCGCCCCATTACGATCGAACCCTTGCGGCTTTCAGTTATGAATTCCCGCTGGACAAGCTGATTCAGGCTTTCAAATACGCTCACCATCTGGCGCTCGCTGCCTATCTCGGGCGGGAAATAGCCAGCCTGGCGTCAGACGTGGTGGCCGATCTCGTCGTCCCGCTGCCGCTGCACCCTGTCCGGTTGCGCGAGCGCGGCTTCAACCAGGCGCTTGAACTGGCGCGTCCGGTCGCCGTAACGCTCGGGCTGCCGCTCGATTCCCGGACGTGCGAGCGAATCCGGCATACTCCGGCCCAGGCCGGCCTGTCATGGAAAAACCGCGAGAAGAATATTCGCCACGCATTTCAGTGCGCACGCGAGCTGTCCGGTCAGCGCATCCTTCTGGTCGACGATGTCATGACTACCGGCGCTTCGCTCAACGAGCTCGCGCGCACGCTCAAGCAGCATGGCGCCAGCGAGATCACGCTGCTGGTCGTTGCCCGGACCTTGCGTTGAGCGCAGACAGAATCCGGGAGGCGGGCGTATCATCCCGTAACATTGGAAAAAAGGCCAACATGAAAACCATAGGATCACGCAAAGAGCGTCCCGTCGGTATTTTTGCCTCTGGCGACCTTCTGGCTGAAGGCGCCAGGTTCAATGACGAATTACATCGCTTGCCGACTGGCGGAACGACTTTTATTCCCAAAGGCGTGTATTGGTTCAAGACGCATGAAGAAGCAAACCAGCATCAGTTGGATTGCATCGCCAGAGGAATGGCCAAAATCGCATTGGAGCGCGCAAATGGACGAACGGAATGAATATTGCCGGCCGGCGTCCCTGGAAGACCTGAAAGCCTTGATTCAATCACTAAACCAGCAACAGGTTGATTATCTGCTTATCGGTGGCTATGCGTTATTTGTGCACGGATATCATCGGGCTACAACGGATATTGATGTTCTCGTTCCCGCCACGGAAGAGTCTGGCTCCAGAGTCAAGGCGGCATTGATGGCGCTGCCCGACCGGGCGGCGAAAGACCTGGAAACGGGATGGTTCGCCGAAGGAGAGAATATCCGGGTGGCGGATGCCTTCCTGGTCGATGTCATGC
The DNA here is from genome assembly GCA_025997075.1 of Betaproteobacteria bacterium. Classification (GTDB taxonomy): domain Bacteria; phylum Pseudomonadota; class Gammaproteobacteria; order Burkholderiales; family Rhodocyclaceae; genus Propionivibrio. The sequence goes on from BNUC01000038.1 coordinate 3,992, forward strand.
TGAATGCGTGCGGAGAAACTTATGACACGTTGAAGCAGTTTGCTGTCACCGTTGACCTGGATGGCATCCCGGTTCGTACCGTGAGTTTGGAAGGCTTATTGCGCACAAAGCAAACAGCCCGTGACAAGGATGTATCCGACCGACACATCCTGGAGCGGGCTATTGAAGCGTTCAGGGAAAATTCCGGGGAATCGAAGTAAACCGGGTGTGCCGTCTTCTACATTTTCAAGCAAATTCCGGAGTTCCGTTTGACCGCCGTCGTCCTTTTCCAGCCCGAGATTCCGCCGAATACCGGCAACGTGATCCGTTTGTGCGCCAACACCGGCGCTGAATTACATCTCGTCGAGCCGCTCGGTTTTCGCTGGGAAGACCGTTCGCTCAAGCGCGCGGGGCTTGATTATCATGAATTCGCGCGGGTTTTCCGTCACGCCGATTGGGCACATTGCAAGGCGGCGCTGGCCGGCCGGCGCATGTTCGCCATCACCACCCGTGGCGGCCTGCGTCCCGACCACACCGCACTCGAAGCCGGGGATGTTTTCGTCTTTGGCCGTGAAACGAGCGGTCTGCCCGTTGAAGTGATGGACGAATTTCCGCCTGAACGCCGCCTGCGCTTGCCGATGCTGCCCGGTCAGCGCAGCCTCAACCTCTCGAACGCCGTTGCCGTGACGGTATTCGAGGCCTGGCGGCAACGGGATTTTGTCGGCGGAGTGTAGATTTGTAGATTCACCCGAACAGCGCTTCAAGCGCCTCGCCGGGGCTGGGCTGACGCATGAAGGCTTCGCCCACCAGAAACGCGTTGACGCCATTGCCGCGCATCCGGGCGACATCGTCCGTGACAAGGATGCCGCTTTCGGTCACCACGGTCCGCTCGGCAGGAACCCGCGACAGCAGGTCAAGCGTGGTCTGCAGGGAGACTTTGAAACTGCGCAGGTCACGGTTGTTGATGCCGAGCAGGGGCGTTTTTAACTGTAGCGCCCGGTCGAGTTCCTTTTCGTCATGGACTTCGACGAGGACTGTCATGTTCAATCCGTGGGCAATGGTTTCAAGCTCCCGCATGACAATCTGATCGAGCGCGGCGGCGATCAGCAGGAGGGCGTCGGCGCCCATCGCCCGGGCTTCAAAAACCTGGTACGGATCAACGATAAAATCCTTGCGCAGTACGGGCAGCTTGCAGGCAGCGCGCGCGGCTTGCAGGTAGGCCGGCGAGCCCTGGAAGAACCGGGCATCGGTCAATACGGAAAGGCAGGCCGCGCCGTGCGCCGCGTAATCGGCGGCAATCCCGGCGGCGATTTTGGCAGACGAGAAATCGGCGCGGATCACACCTTTCGACGGACTGGCTTTCTTGATCTCGGCAATGACCGCGGCTTTCCCGGCGGCGATTTTGTCGCGGAGCGCGCCGAGAAAATCGCGCGGCGCGGGCGACGCCTCGGCTTCGGCGCGCAGGGCGATGAGCGGTTTTGCGGTTCGCGCCGCAGCGATTTCTTCCTGCTTGACGGCGAGAATCCGCTTCAGGATGTCCGGCGTATTACTCTCCGCACTCATTTTGCGTAAGCCTGCGTGAAGCGCGCGAACTCGTCGAGTTTGGCGCGCGCCGCGCCGCTGGCGATGGCTTCGCGCGCCAGGGCGATGCCTTCGCCGATTGATGCGGCGCGATTTGCCACATAGAGCGCCGTACCCGCGTTGAATATGACAATTTCCAGCGGCGTTCCGGCGGTATTGTCGAGCACCGAGAGCACAACTTCCTTCGATTCGGCTGAATCCAGAACACGCAGCGCGCGGTTGGACGCCATGCTCAAGCCGAAGTCCTCGGGATGAATTTCATATTCGCGGATCTTGCCATCCTTGAGTTCGCCGACCATCGTCGATGCGCCGAGCGACACTTCGTCCATGCCGTCCTTACCGTAAACCACCATCACATGACCGCTGCCAAGCCGTTCCATGACGCGCACGAGAATGCCGACGAGATCGGCGTGAAAAACGCCGAGCAGCGAATTCGGCGCGCCGGCCGGATTGGTCAGCGGCCCGAGAATGTTGAACAGGGTGCGCACGCCCATTTCACGCCGCACCGGAGCGACGTTTTTCATCGCCGTGTGATGGTTCGGGGCATACATGAAACCGATACCGGTCCTGGTCAGGCATTCGCCCACCTGAGCCGGCGTCAGCATAATGTTGACGCCGAGCGCTTCGAGCGCGTCGGCGCTGCCGGATTTGGAGGACACGCTCCGTCCGCCGTGCTTGGCAACCTTGGCGCCCGCCGCCGCGACGACGAACATCGATGTCGTCGAGATATTGAAGGTATTTGCTCCGTCGCCACCGGTTCCGACGATGTCGACGAAATTGGAAATATCGGGCACCTCAATGCGCGTCGCCATCTCGCGCATCACTTGCGCCGCGGCGGTGATTTCGCCAATGGTCTCTTTTTTGACGCGCAGGCCGGTGACGATGGCGGCCGTCATCAGCGGCGATATCTCGCCGCGCATGATCAGGCGCATCAGATCAAGCATTTCGTCATAAAAAATTTCGCGGTGTTCGATGGTGCGTTGCAGGGCTTCCTGTGGTGTGATCATGGCTTTTTTACCTCGTGAGAAAATTTTTCAACATGTCGTGACCGTGTTCGGTCAGAATCGATTCGGGATGGAACTGCACGCCTTCCACGGCGAGCGTTTTGTGGCGCACGCCCATGATTTCGCCGTCGTCCGTCCATGCCGTGAGCTCCAGGCAGTCCGGCAGCGTCTCGCGTTCGAGCGCCAGCGAGTGATAGCGCGTACAGGTCACCGGATTCGGCAGTCCGCGAAAAACTCCTGTGCCTGCGTGATGCACTGGGGAAATCTTGCCGTGCATCAGCCGTTTGGCATGCACAACCCGTCCGCCGAAGGCCTCGCCGATGGCCTGATGACCCAGACACACACCGAGCAGCGGAATTTTGCCGGCGAACTCGCGGATCGCCGCCAGCGAAATACCAGCCTGCGCCGGAGTGCACGGACCGGGAGAAACAACCAGCCAGTCAGGGGCCATACGGCCGATTTCCTCCACGGTGATGGCATCATTGCGGAATACCTTCACGTCCTGCCCGAGTTCGCCAAAGTACTGGACCAGGTTGTAAGTGAAGGAGTCATAGTTATCTATCATCAGCAGCATGGCAAATACCTTTCATCAACCCGCATACAAGGTTGGGGTGAGCTTGCGAACCCCAACGTAGCGGCCAATAAGTCATCCCAATGTTGGGGTTCGCTTTGCTCACCCCAACCTATGCCCTCGTTTAACACCAGGGGAGCAATGAAACTGGTATCCAGGTAGAGCATTTCAGCACTCTTCGTCACGCAGGCTGCGAATCAAGCTTGCGGAGGACTGCGCGAGACGCGGCAACTGGGCGCGAAAGCGCGCGCGCGAAGCGAGCTGGGTTTTCGTCTTTTCGACCCCGCACAGGCGAACGATAGGCTGCCCATGTTGGGGTTCGCTTTGCTCACCCCAACCTATGCCCTTCGGTTCTTTCTCACAGGCGCGCATTTAATCCCTGTTCCGCCAGTTCGGCGGCGCGCAGCACCGCGCGCGCCTTGTTCCGGGTTTCCTGCCATTCCAACTCGGGCACGGAATCAGCCACGATACCGCCGCCGGCCTGCACGTGCAGTTGGCCGTCCTTGAGCAAGGCGGTACGGATGGCGATCGCCAGATCCATATCGCCATGAAAGCCCAGATAACCGACAGCGCCAGCGTAAATGCCGCGACGGGTCGGCTCCAGTTCGTCGATGATTTCCATGGCCCGCACTTTCGGCGCGCCCGATACGGTGCCCGCCGGGAAAGTGGCCTTGAGCACGTCGAGCGCGCTCAGACCCGCTTGCAGTTTGCCTTCGACGTTGGACACGAGGTGCATCACATGCGAATAACGCTCGATGATCATTTTTTCGGTCAGCCTGACCGTGCCGACCCGCGCCACGCGACCGGTATCGTTACGCCCCAGATCGAGCAGTTGCAGGTGTTCGGCGCATTCCTTTTCGTCGGAGCGCAATTCGTCCGCCAGCGCCACATCTTCCTCGAAGGTCGCGCCGCGCTTGCGCGTGCCGGCGATCGGCCGCAAGGTGACCGTGTCGCCTTCGAGGCGCACCAGGATTTCCGGCGATGCGCCGACGACGTGAAAATCCTCGAAGTCAAAATAGAACATATACGGCGACGGGTTGAGCGAACGCAGCGAGCGATAAAGGGCCAGCGGACTCGCGCCGAACGGTTTGCTCATGCGCTGCGAAAGAACGACCTGCATGATGTCGCCCTCGGTGATGTACTGCTTGGCCTTGATCACGGCGTTCTTGAAATTTATCGCGGCGTTCTTGAAATTTTCTTCACCGAACACTGAAACGGCTGGCTGCGAGACCATGGGTTTCTCAGGCGGCACGGTCACCTGTTCGCGCAGACCGGCGAGCAGGGCTTTGAGCCGGGTTTGCGCTTTCTGGTAAGCGCCGGGCACGCCGGGTTCGGCGAAAACCACCAGAGTTAACTTGCCCAGGAGGTTGTCGACAACCGCGATTTCCTCGGAGAGCAGCAGCAGGATGTCGGGAACGCCGGACTCGTTCGCTTTGCGTCCCTTTTCCAGGCGAGGCTCGATGTAGCGCACCGTATCGTAGCCGAAACAGCCGACCAGACCGCCGCAGAAGCGTGGCAAGCCCTTGACCGGGGCGGCGCGAAACCGCGCCATGTAGTTGTCGATGAAATCGAGCGGGGAGGTGTCTTCGACACGTTCGGCAATGCGGTTGCCGGTCAACACCAGCACTTGATGTCCATTAACGACGATTCGCGTCGGGCTGGCGAGGCCGACGATCGAGTAACGACCGAAACGCTCGCCGCCTTGCACGGATTCCAGCAGATAGGTGTACGGGCCGTTGGCCAGTTTCAGATAAATCGAGAGCGGGGTATCGAGATCCGCGAAGATCTCCAGAGTGACGGGGATACGGTTGTAACCTTCAGCGGCGAGCTGATTGAACTGTGCTTCTTTCATGAAAAACTCCACAGGCAAATACTGCAAGACGAGACGGCGCGAACGGGCGCGCCGGAACAAAAACTAGACCTTCTGGCAGATTCGCCAGGGCCAAGCCTCTGCCCAGAATACGGGCTCAAGATGCAGATTGTGGAGAAAAACTTTCATGTATTTGGGTTACGCGCTTATCACAACACCCGGCGAGAAATCAGTTTGGCCGCCGAGGCAATAGTCGAAACTATAGCATCACAATCGAGTTCTTGCACGTCCCGCCCCTCGTTATAACCGTAAGGCAGCAGGAAAACGCGACAGCAGGCCGCGCGCGCGGCGAGAAAGTCATTGACCGAATCACCGATGAACAGGGCGTCGGCGGGTGAAACGCCAAGGCGTCCGCAGGTCCACACCAGTGACATCGGATCGGGCTTGGGCCGGGGCAGATTGTCGCCGCTCACGATCACGGAGAAAAACTCCGCCAGGGCGGTCATTTCCAGGAGCGGCCGGGTAAACGCTTCCGGCTTGTTGGTGGTTACGGCCATCGGCAGACCCTTGGCGCGGAGTTCTTCCAGTCCTTCGCGCACGCCGGGGAACAATTGCGCGCGCCGGCCGTTTTCCCGCGCATAGTGCCGGCGGAAACTGGCCAGCGCGTCGGCCGGCGCCGGCAAACCGTCATCGGCTACATCCAGCGAACGGGCCAGCGCGCGCTTGACGAGATTGGTGATGCCGCGTCCGACATAGGCGCGAACCGTGTCTTCCGGCAGGGCGGGATGTCCGAAGTCGGCGAGCATGGCGCAGACGGCGGCATGCAGGTCGGGAATGGTGTCGAGCAGCGTTCCGTCGAGATCGAAGAGAACGGCGCGAACTTCAACGGGAGTCGTCATGCGACCTGCGCCAACCGGGCGCGCAAGGCTGCAATCACCGTATCGTAATGATGCGCATCACTGTCCTTGCCGGCTTCATAAATCGCCGACCCGGCGACGAAAGTGTCGGCTCCGGCCTGGGCAATGGCCGCGATGTTGTCCACTTTCACCCCACCGTCGATTTCGACGCGCAGCCGGCGGCCCGTTTTCTGTTCATACGCCTGAATGCGCGCGCGCACTTCCTGCAGCTTGGGGAGCGTCGAAGGAATGAACTTCTGCCCGCCGAAGCCGGGGTTGACGCCCATCAGCAACACCAGATCGAGCTTGTCCATCACATAATCCATGTAATGCAAAGACGTCGCGGGATTGAACACCAACCCGGCCTGGCAGCCGTTCTCGCGGATCAGCGACAGGCTGCGGTCGATGTGCTCCGAGGCTTCCGGATGAAAGGTGATGACATTCGCGCCGGCCCCGGCAAAATCGCCGATCAGCCGGTCGACCGGCTTGACCATCAGATGGACGTCGATTATCGCCTGCGTCAGCGGCCGGATCGCCTTGCACACGACCGGGCCGATCGTCATGTTGGGCACGTAATGGTTATCCATCACGTCGAAGTGAATCCAGTCGGCGCCGGAATCGATGACGTCGACCACTTCCTCGCCAAGCCGCGCGAAGTCTGCCGAGAGAATGCTGGGAGCAATGAGATACATGGTTCCACCCGCGATAAAATTTTTATTCCGCGCTTATTTTACCGCGCAGGCGATTGGGAGAAGGAATCCTAAAACTCGAAAACCTGGTCTTTACGAAGGATTCCGGGCGGCAGGCGTTCTTCCGGCTCGCTGAGTTCAGCGGTAATGATGTCGATCTGTCCCGGTTTGAGATGGGTAACGAAAATTTCCGCGGTGACGGTCATCTTGTCCAGTTCCGCGAACAACAGGCGCGGACACAGGTGTCTGGAACGACGCGCCAGCGCTTCGTCACGATTGGAAAAAGAGCTCTCGATGATCAGGTAGCGCAGGTTGGCGATCTGGTTGATTATTGGCCAAAGCAGATCATTGACCGTCGTGTCGCCGGTAAAGACCAGACTGGCATCGCCGGAATCGAGATGATAGCCGACGGCGGGAACCGTGTGCACGGCCGGAACGGCGACAATATTACGCCTGCCCAGACGGACCTGCTGCCCAACGTGGATCGCTTCGTACGTCAGGATTTTGCATCGCCTGATGGCGATCTCGGAAAAATCCGGCCAGATGACCCCGTTGAAAATGTACGCACGGATCATATCGATCGTTGACGCGCTTGCATGGACGGTCACCGGAGTATCGCGCAGACGGGCCACCGAATCGATCATGAGCGGTAGAGCAACGATATGGTCGAGATGGGAATGGGTGATAAACACATGATTGATGGCGGCCAATTCGTCGAGCGAAAGATCCGTGAGACCCGTCCCGGCATCGATCAGGATATCGTCATCGACAAGAAACGATGTGGTACGCAAATCCTGCCCGCCGATTCCGCCGCTGCACCCCAACACCCTGACTTTCATCCGCACCGCCCCCGGTTCATTCAATGCTCCGTTCGGCCATCTGTCTCCGCCCTCTGCCGATTGACCTTATTTCATGATGGATAAGCCTATCCGTTCAAGCAACAATACAACGAGGAACTATGTCACGCAAACCGGTCACTGAAAGGAACACAGTTAAGCCTCATTCCTTCAGGAAAAATTCCATCTTGACGCCGGCGATGTCGATCACGTCGTGATCCTTGAGCGGGTACGCCTGGTCATCGACCGTTTTTCCATTCACCATCGGAAATTTCGCACCTTCGACATGCGTGATGAAATAACCCAGCGGACGCCGGGCGACCACGGCGACCTGCCGCCCCGGCTTGCCTACCCTGGTCAGGGTCTTGGTCAGATCGATCTCCCGCCCGGTGTTAACCCCGTTCAACACCTGGAGGGCGCCGAGCACCGTAATGGATACCGAAGGAGAATCGGGAACAGCCTGGGGTAAGGGCACTCCTCCGGAACTCGACGAGGTGAGATCCGATGCCTGGTTCGATGAAGGATCCAACATTTCCGACTGAAGCGTGGTTTTATCGTAACCAGCGTCGGCAGACTGAGCGGCATCGGCGATGTACTTGAGCTTGTATTTGCCAAGTTCGGCGACATCGCCATTCTTGAGAAAATGTTTCTTGATCGGCTGGCCGTTCACCAGCGTACCGTTGGTACTGTTCAGATCCTCGAAAAACGAATCATCGAGAATCGTCACTACCGCCGCGTGTTCGCCGCTGATCGCCAGATTGTCGATTTGGATATCGTTGGACGGGCGCCTGCCAATCGTCATGCGTTCCTTGTTCAATACGATTTCCTTGAGAACCAGACCATCCATGCTTAGTATCAACTTTGCCACTGTTCGACTCCCTGTTCCTGATCTTCCTTAATTGTCCGGTTGTTCCGGGAAAGCTTGAAGCACCCTCACCAATATGACTGAAACATTATCGCGTCCGCCATTGTCATTGGCCATCTGTATGAGATAATCAGCGGCCTGCTCCAGATTCGCCGATAAGGTTTGCAAGGCCAGATGGATTTCCTCGTCGAGCAACATGTCGTTCAACCCGTCCGAACAAAGCAGATAAATGTCGCCCGGCAAGACATCGTATTCGTGAATCTCCGCTTCCACCAACGGATCCACGCCCAATGCCCGCGTCACCAAATTTCTGTTCAGCGCGAACCGCGCCTCCTCCATGGTGGTCATGCCCAGATCAATCTGCTCCTGCAACAGCGAATGGTCATGGGTCACCAGGGTGAGTTGCCCGTCACGCAACAGGTAAAGGCGAGAGTCTCCGATATGCGCCACCGCGATTCGGTTGTCAAAGAACAGACCCATCACCAGCGTCGTGCCCATTCCGGAATATGGCGGCTCGCTAATCGAGGCGTTGTAGATCACGGTATTGGCCAGGCCGATGCTTTCCGAAAGACAGCGACAGGCGGACGGACGTCCGATGAGATCGGACTCCTCCTCGACCGGATCGAAAAAAGACGTTTCCAGAACGGAAGCGAGGAACGAGATGGCTATACCGCTGGCGACCTCGCCGGCGTTGTAGCCGCCCATTCCGTCTGCCAGGATCACCAGCCCACGAGCTGGATTGGCAAACACTACGTCCTCGTTGTGTTCGCGCACCAGCCCTGGATCAGTCCGGGCAACGATTTCGAGCGCCTCGCTCATCGCGACAGCCATGTCGTCAACTCTCCGTCAAAAGAAACTCCCGCCTCTCTCGGCGCGAGCTAATAAGTTTCAAAGGATATTCTCCTAGCAATCCGCGAAGGCAGTCAATCAAAATCAGGGATCAGGAATCAGGAATCAGAGGTCAGGGATCAAAACCGATCGGTGTTGATTACTGATACCTCTCAAGAAACACTTCTTAACTTATTGATTTTATTGATAAGAAATTTCACCATTTTCGACCACCCCGTGTTTCTTCGGGACGATTTTCGGCTCCGGCCCGATTACTGACATCTGATTCTTGATGATGTCTAGTCGCCATAAGGCAGTTCGACACCCCGTCCCTGCTCGCGCGCCAAGGCTTCCAGCCGGACGGCCAGCGAAATATCCTGGATGGCCAGGCCCTGTGACTCGAACAAGGTCATGTCTTCGGGCGTCCGGCGGCCCGGATGACGTCCGAGAATCACATCGCCCAACTCGACCAGTTGGCGTTCGCCCAAACGCCCCTTTTCAAGGAGCGGCAACAGGTCGCCCGCTTCCTTGAGCGCGGTGTCGATGCTGTCGACGACGATCGGCCGGCAGACCTTGAGCACATCCTCGCCGATTTCGCGGCGAATCAGCGAATTGGAACCCGCCGCGTTGATGTGCGTGCCCGGCGACAACCAGGCAGCGTCGAACAAGGGCGTAACAGCCGTGGTGATGGTGCTGACGATGTCGCTACCGCGCACAGTCTCTTCCGGAGAAGCCGCCGGAACGACATCGAGCCCCAGGTGCCCAGACATCTTTGTGCAGAAGGCTGCCAGACGTTCCGCGTTACGCGCGAAAACCTTGACCTTGCGTAGCTTGCGTACCGCCGCTATCGCCGTGACGTTGCCCTCGGCCTGCCAGCCCGCGCCGAATACACCCATCACTTCGGCGTCCGGCCTCGCCAACCAGCGCGTAGCCACCCCCGACGCGGCGCCGGTACGCATCATTCCCAGAGTGTCTGCCTCCAGCACCGCCCGCAAAACGCCACTGGAGGCGCTGAACACATGCACCAGAAAACGGACGCCGGAACGGTTGCTGGTGTAGGCCTTGTAGCCGATCGCGTCGCGTCCGGGCAAGGCCCCCTGCAGAATATGCAGCGCGGTCTGCGGCAAGCGGGTACGCTGACGCGGGATGTCGATGCCACGCGCCAGTGAAAGTTCCTTGTGGGCTTCTTCAACCGCCTCGATAGCCAAGGGCATGGTCAGTAATTGACGGACATCGTCTTCGTTCAGAAACAGAGCCATAGATCCTCCGATAAATTGTGTTCAATCCTGCCCAATCCATATTCGCGTCTTACCGCGCCGCCATATCGTTATATCACCACATCACCCCATCCGTCTGGCGCCTGAATGAAACCACTGTCCCGGCTCATGCCTGAACGTCCCACGAAATGCTGCAGGAAATGTGGGGCGGAAAGAGAAAGAGTCGAAGCCATCGCCGTGCTATTGGTCGGCTTTGAAGTTGGCGAACGTCTGCACGACGATGCGCTGGATCATATGGTTTGGCGCCCCCGGCGGCAGCATGCCTCCCAGTACGTTGGCCGGCAGGAACACGGCTTTGTCACTCACGATTTCCGGCTTCACGAACCGCAGCGACGCCTTGTTCGGGTTGGCGAAGAAAACCGTGTTGGTCAGACTGGCGTGCACTTCCGGGCGCATGATGTAGTCGATCCACTTGTGGGCGTTGTCGACGTTCCTGGCACTTTTGGGGATGGCCATCACATCGAAGAACAACAAGCCGCCCTTCAGAACGAGCACCTGGATTTTCTGTCCGGTTTTGTTCTCTTTCGCCTGGTTGGCGGCAATCATGATGTCTCCCGACCATCCGAGCGCGACGCAGATGTTGCCTTTCGCTATCTGTTCGATGTAATCCGAGCCGGAATCGACGAAGTGCGTCACGTAGGGACGAATCGCTTTGAGCATCTCGCCGGCTTTCTTGTAATCCTCATGCTCCTTGCTGTAGGGATCCTTGCCGACGTAATTCAACACGATCGGCATGACTTCCGAGGCGGAATCGAGAACGGATATCCCACACGTTTTCAGCTTGCTGGCATATTCCGCCTTGAACACGAGATCCCAGGCGTTTTCAGGAAGCGCGGCGCCGCCGAGGGCCTGCTTGACCTTGTCGATATTGATGCCAATGGTCGTATAGCCCCACAACCAGTCCACAAGATACTCGTTGCCACGATCCACCTTGCTCAGTTGGGCCTGGATGGCAGGATCGAGATTCTTCAGATTGGGCAGTTTACTTTTATCCAGTTTCTGGAGCAGGCCAGCAGCGATTTGCTGCTTCGCGAAATGCGAACCGGGAACGATTACGTCGTACCCTAAACTCCCGGTAGTCAGCTTCGCATGTAAGGACTCGTTGCTTTCGAAAGTGTCGTAGCGGACCTTGATTCCCGTTTCCTTTTCGAAATTCTCAATGGTATCCGGAGCAATATAGTCCTTCCAGTTATAGACGTTCAGGACGCCCTCATTCTGATGCTGCGCCGTCGCAACTTCTACGAACAACAGACTGACGGTCAGGGCGGACAGGCACGTGGCCCACTTGAAACTCATGTTCATCAACGCCCTCCTGTTAGGGGAACAGAACAAAAAACGAACATGATAGCCGTGTCATCACTCCGAGGAAACCCTGCTTTTGTGTTTTGATCCGCTGCCGCATTATTCGTTGTTTTTGAAGTTGGCATACATCTGCACGACGATGCGCTGCATCATATGATTTGGAGCCCCCGGCGGTAGCAGGTTTTCCAGCGCGTCAGCCGATAGAAACACGGCTTTGTCACCTGCGATCTCCGGCCTCACGAACGGCAGCGACGCTTTGTTCGGATTGGCGAAAAAAACCATGTTGGTCAGACTGGCATGCACTTCCGGGCGCAAGATGTAGTTGATCCATTTATGAGCGTTCTCGACGTTCCTGGCGTTCTTGGGGATAGCCATCACATCGAAGAACAACAATCCCCCTTTCAGAACAAGCACCTGGATGTTCTGTCCGGTTTTATTCTCTTTCGCCTGGTTGGCGGCCCTCATGATGTCTCCCGACCATCCGAACATGACACAGAGCTTGCCCTCCGACATCTGGTCGATCTCATCCGAGCCGGCTTCAACGAAGTACGTCACGTAGGGACGGATCGCTTTGAGCATCTTGCCGGCTTCCATGTAATCCGCCTGCTCCCTGCCGTAGGGATCCTTGCCGATGTAATTCAACACGATCGGCATGACTTCCGAGGCGGAATCGATGAAGGATATTCCACACGTTTTCAGCTTGCTGGCATATTCCGCCTTGAACACGAGATCCCAGGCGTTTTCGGGAAGCGCGGCGCCGCCGAGAGCCTGCTTGACCTGGTCGACGTTGATGCCAATGGTCGTATAGCCCCACAACCAGTCCACAAGATACTCGTTACCGCGATCCACCTTGCTCAGTTGGGCCTGGATGGCGGGATCGAGATTCTTCAGATTGGGCAGTTTACTTTTATCCAGTTTCTGGAGCAGGCCGGCAGCGATTTGCTGCTTCGCGAAATGCGAACCGGGAACAATTACGTCGTACCCTAAACTCCCGGTAGTCAGCTTCGCATGCAAGGACTCGTTGCTTTCGAAAGTATCGTAGCGGACCTTGATTCCCGTTTCCTTTTCGAAATTCTCGATGGTGTCCGGGGCAATGTAATCCTCCCAGTTATAGACGTTCAGGACGCCCTCATCCTGATGCTGCGCCGTCGCAACGCCTATGACCAACAGGCTGGCCGTCAGGATAAGCAGACGCTTCAGCCCCATGAAACTCATTTTCATCGATGCGCTCCCGGAAGGAAGGTAATTACCACGCCAACCGCACATTTCACCGTGCCCATCGATCATTCCACCGTCTCTCGCCCCGGCGGAACAACATCCACAGGGACACACAAAACAGCACGAAAAAGCACACCCCTGACCAATTGGCCAAGGACAGTCCAAGAAACACCCAGTCTTTTTCCTTGCACAGACCGGTCACCATGAACATCGACGGCCACAACTCCCCCAGCCAATCCACCAACTGCTCGACGAGTGTCGGATCGCTGAAACCGCATTCGACCGCATCCTGCGGCGCGTACTGCATCCAGCTCTGCTTGCCCGCCGCGATGACGCCCCCCAGGGCCGTCAGCCCCGAGAGCAGCGCCCACAGCTTTCGCCCTCCCGGAAACAGCGTCCCGCAGATTCCGAAAAATATCAGGAACATGTAAAGCAGGCGCTGGAAGTTACACCAGTAACAAGGCTGCAAGCGGAACATTTCGCCCAGGACCAGCGCCCCCGCCAGCAGTCCCAGCGACACGGCGGTCTGACCGCCGAATACTTTTCTGTCCGAAATGCGCGTCATGCCTTGAATCTTTCCAGTTCGTCTTTCAGTTCGCCGGAGATGGTCTTGATTTGCGAGGCGGAGCTGGCCAGTTCGTTGATGTTTTGCGTGGTCTTCGCACTATGTTCGCCGATCTGGTCGACCGATTTCAAGACTTCCTGCGTCTGCGAGAGGACGGCGTGAGCGTTGTCGAGAATGGCAGCGACAGCTTTTTCGGCGTCGTCCATCACGCTGACGCTTTCCTCGATGGAGTGCTGCGCCGCGCTGGTACCTTCTAACGTGGTACGGAAACCTTTGGCGTTTTCTTTCATGTCGCTGGCGGCGGCATCGATCGATTGAACGATGGAAGTGATGGTCGCGCTGGTCTCCGTCAGGCTTTTCTGGGTATTTTCCGCCAGTTTTCTAACCTCGTCCGCCACGACGGCGAAACCGCGACCGTGTTCTCCGGCGCGCGCGGCTTCGATGGCGGCGTTCAATGCCAGCAGATTGGTCTGCTCGGCGATGTTGCCGATGACGGAGAGTACGGACTTGACCTGTTCGGCTTCCTGGCTCAGTTGCCCCAGACGCGCCGACAGTTCCTGTTGCGCCGTCGCGCCGGCGTCGACTTTCTGCGCGACGCCGACGATGTGCTGCTGGGATTGCGCCAGATCCCGTGCCGCGGCTTGCACGGTGTTGACAACCTTCTCCAGCGCCCCGCCCATGTCGCCCAGCAAGGTATTGGCTTCGTTGCTGCCCGCGACGATTTCACGCACCGTGTTTTCGCTCGATTTGGCGTATTCGTAAATGGCGTGACCCGTGGCGTCGAGTTGCGCCGAAATGGTGGCGCTCTCGATGGCGCCGGCGTCGGCCTTGGCGATCACGGCCCGGATGTCCGCGAGCAGCCTGTTGAAGTCTTCCAGCATGCGGCCGATTTCATCCTTTCCGGCCTCGGCGTGGATGGACAGATCGCGCCGGGAGGAGATTTCGCGCATGACCGTCTGCGCCCTGCCGATGGGCCGCAGGAATCGACCGATCAGATACCAGGAGGAACCCGCCGAAATCACGAAAATGATCAGGCCAATCAGCATCGAGTCCAGGAGGGTTTTGCGCAGGAGTTGTGAGATGCTGTGGATGGCGATGTCGGCTCCGGCGACAAAACGTGTGCCGGCGGCGGTCGAAAAAGGAATGAAGACGCTGCGGTGATTGCCGAATTCGTCCTTGTATTCGTCGAATACCCGCTGGCCGGTCTTGAAGGCTTCGTTTAACCCGGCGCTCGCGTCCGCGTAGAGATAGAGGGCTTCTTTGTCGAATTTGCCGCTGTCGATCTCCTTTTTTTCCGGGGTATCCAGCACGAAATGGAAACCGTCGGCCTGCTTCACGAGCGTATAGACGAATTCGATGTCCGCGCCCTGGGTGTAGCGATAAATCCGTTTGCCGTAACTTTCAAATTCCTCCTGTTCCATGTTCCCGGCGGCGGCCCGATCGTGCACAGCATCGGACTCGAACGCCGCTATCGCGTAAACGGCGGCCACGAGCCGGGCATCCAGCGCCTCCAGGGCGTCGCTCTTTTTCAGCTGGTAGGTATAGAGCGTGTAAGCGCTGACGGCCAACGCGTTCAGGAGCAGCGTCGCCACCAGCAAACGCCCCCGGATGGAAACAGGAAAGAACATAATCCCCCGCTTATAAAAAACGATACCTGATTGAATGGATAAAACCTGTTTTTGCGGATAACGGATTCTATGCTCTGGACGACTTTTTTTCTAGGAGTAACCCTGATGGGTAACGAATCGCCGCGCGGATTTTCAATCATTTTCAATCCGCTGGCTACTTCGAGTATCATTCTTTCGTTTATCACCCTTCGTCGCAAGCTCTTCAATACATCATGAAAACACGCATCTTGCTGGTCGAGGACGATGACCGCCTGGCCAAGCTGACGGCCGAGTACCTGCAAAAGAACGATTTTGAAGTCAGCATCGAGGCACGTGGAGATACCGCGGAAACACGCATCCTGGCCGACGATCCGGATCTGGTGATTCTGGACATCATGCTGCCGGGCAAGGATGGTTTCGAGGTCTGCCGTTCGGTGCGCGCCGCCTATAAAGGCGTCATCCTGATGCTCACCGCGCGCGATGAAGATTTCGACCAGATTCTCGGACTCGAACTGGGCGCCGACGATTACCTTTCCAAGCCCGTCCAGCCGCGCCTGTTGCTGGCGCGCATCAAGGCCCTGCTGCGCAGGACGCCTGTCCCGTCCGGAACGACGGATGACTCTGGTCAAGGCGATGAAGCGGCTGAACTCTCCTTCGGCAATTTCCGTATCAGCCAGGCGACGCGCAGCACTTTTCTCGGCGACGAGACGATCGATCTGACCACCGCCGAATTCGACCTACTCTGGCTGCTGGCTCTTCATGCCGGAAATATTCTGTCGCGCGATGATCTGCTGCAACAGTTGCGTGGTATCGGCTTTGACGGAATTGACCGGTCGATCGACGCCCGCATTTCCAGGTTGCGTCGCAAACTCGGCGACGATCCGGAAAATCCGACCCGCATCAAGACCGTGCGCGGTAAGGGTTATCTGTTCAGCAAGCATGACTGGCAATAGTCGCAGCCGTAGCAACAATAGCAGCCTGCTCAACATTTTCGGCGGCTACAAGTATGCCCCGTGGCGCGGCGGCTATAGTCTGTCCCGCTTGTTCCTGAGTTTTTACCTGCTGGTGATGGGATCGTTCGTCGTCGTCGCCTTCGTCGCGGACTTCGTCATCTCGTCAGCGCTCAAAGGTATCACCGACGACTACACCAGCCGCTTCATGCATGGGACGATCGTGCTGATCGAAGAGGCGCTGTTCCAGGAGCCGCGATCGGAATGGCCGACGCTCATCAAGGAACTCGATATACAATTTTCTTACCGGCTGAGCATCGTCGATCGCTGGTCGCTCAAGCTCAAGCCGAAGCAGGGCGAAAGGCTCGACGCCGGCGAACTGGTTGTCGATTCCGATGGCGACATCATCTACCATCGCTTGAAACAAACGCCCCAGATTCTGGTCGTCGGCCCCTTCACCCCCGATACCAACTCGGAGCGATCACGTGTCATGCCCTTCGATCTGCGCATCCGGCTGCTGACCTGGAGCCTGATCAGCCTGTTCCTAGCGGTTGCCGTCTGGTTATGGGTGCGCCCTGTCTGGCGCGATCTCGAAGCATTGCGCAAGACGGCCTGGGCGCTTGGCGAGGGGCATTTCGAACGGCGCGCGCCGGAGGCGAAAAGCCGCGCGTTCGACCTGCTGACCGAAACGATGAACGGCATGGCCGAGCGTATCCAGCGCCTGATCGCCACACAGAAAGAACTGTCCAGCGCCATTTCGCACGAGTTGCGTACGCCGATTGCCCGCATGCGCTTCGCCCTTGAAATGCTCGCCGAAACGCCCGAAAAGGAAGAACGCGAACGCCTGTGGCAGATGATGGAAGATGATCTCGATGAACTCGACGAACTGATCGAATCCAGCCTGGCCTATTCGCGCTTCGAGCGTGAACAGCCGGAACCGCACCTGACATCCGTCGAGTTTGCTCCCTGGCTGGAAGATGAAGTCAATTCCTTACGCATCCTCTCGCGCAACGTGGAGCTTTCGATTGACACGAGCGCATTGCCGCCGGGACAACGCGCCGATCTCGATCAGAAAAGCATGCCCTACGCCGTGGCCAACCTGTTGCGTAATGCCTTGAAATATTCCCGGAAGAGGATCGTGGTCAGCGCGGAAATCGTTGGCAGGAACATCCGGGTGCATGTCGACGACGACGGCATCGGCGTACCGCCTGACGAACGCCAGCGCGTTTTCACCGCATTCACCCGTCTCGACCGCTCGCGCGACCGGACTACCGGCGGACACGGACTGGGGCTGGCTATCGTGAGTCTGGTTCTGGAGCAGCATGGCGGTACGGCCTTCGTGGATGATTCTCCGATTGGCGGCGCGCGTTTCACCTTGAGCTGGCCAATGTCACAAAGCGTTACATAATCCTGACTAAAGTACCGAAGACAATGCTCTCCGGACTCACTATGATTTTTGTCCCACTGGTAAGTCCGACGGAGAATCCTGGCATGCTCCCGTACTTTCAACTCCCTCCCTGCTTCGTCAGGAAAACGTCGCGCCAGAACGTTCCACACCATTTGCCCAAATCGTGCCGCTTCGTTGTTGTATCGCTTGCCTCGAAGCTATCCGGGGAAAAGAGAGATTGAAATCCGTGCATCTTCGACCGACGAAGTTTCCTCTCGCCGAGGGCGTCAGTATTTTCGTCGGGATTCTGGCTTGGGATCTACTGAGTGAAGGCTATCCGGACTTGCTCAAGGCGTTGCTGATAGCCGTTCCCTGTGCGCTGGTGTGGTACGGCGTCCGATACTGGAAGCATGAAACGGAAAAACAAAGGCATTAAACCGCGTCCGTTTATCGTTACACTCCGTCACGCAAACACAGAACAATATCAATAGACATGCAAATGGCCATTTCCTATACTGCACACATTGTTTCAGCGTTCCCTGCTGGCAATGTTTGACCCTCCCTGACCCATCGCAACGATGGGATTTGTATCCCGAGCCATACTGGTTCGGGATTTTTTTTGGTGCGCCCAGCATGGGTACACTCCTGCGGGTGAAAGTCTCGCCGTAAGTTGATTACAGCGAACGAAGTGAAGCGTAACTGCTTGAAGGCGACCGAGTGTGGGAAGGAAGCGTGGAGCATAAGCTGCGAGCCGATGGACAAGAACCGGATAGAAGGCACCACCAGGCAGGGCGAGCGTGCCATTAACCGCAAAGCTCTTGTGATCAAGGCGAGGTGGTTATATCTGGCGGTTGTGCAGCGAAGGAACCTGCCCCTACATATATAAGCCTCCTTGAGACGGCCGATGCGCTGGTGTACGCGTATCAGGCGCTTGGCACCATGGGGCTTGACCAGGCCCTGTGCGAGAACAGCCATGCGCTTCTCGAAGCGGGTGCGCTGCAAGGCAACATGGCCTCCTCCTTCGCACGCTGTACAGAGTGGCACAACAGCCGCATGTCGCCCTCATTGTCGTCGAGCACGCGCTGCCAGTGGATCTCTTCGCCGTTGGCCGTGGCCAGCGTGGCGCTTGCCTCGATGTCGCGTCGTTCGCTGCTCATCACCAGGTAGCGATACCTGCGCAGACACCCCCACCGGCACAATCACTCCCTGCGACGAGATGAGTTCGTCCAGGCGCGCACAGAACTCGGGCCACGGTTCGGACCCAAGCTCGAAGTGGCGACCCAGGTTCAGAAGAGTGAACTGGCGCACTCGACCTCCCACACGCTCGGTGCGCACCAGGCGGTAGGTGAAGTAGGTCTCCCCGGAACGGGATGAGCGGGTCGTTGTGCGGCGTACGAACATGTACGTGACCATAACCCAGGTCGCGCCTCTTGGAAATACTTTTACAAAATATTATGGCACTATGAAATGGGGAATCGACGAAGTCGGGTTAAACGTAAAATGCTCTAATGAGCATGATTATGTTCTTCCATGGTCACGCTGCCGCTCAACCAGCAACCAGTTATTTTGCCGGATTCGTCGTGGCGAAAGCGAACATTTATCGCCGAAGGCCGCCCCATCGCCCTGCCTTGTCGAACCGTTATCGGCCCTTCGCCCGCACGCACCTGGCCGTTCTGCAAAAGCCCGAATAAAAGAGCCGCCGCCGCGATTCCGGTTGCCGCATCCTCGGGATACCCCGAAGCTTTGGGGAACTGGCGGGCATCAAATACCCCGGCGGAGTCATCCGATATCGCATAGGGATACAGGCCGGTAGATCCGATACGCTCACAGAGCGCCTCCATACGGGCAAAGTCCGGTTTCAGCCCATCCAGGAGCGCCACACTCCGCAAAGGCGCCAGCGTCTTCACGCGGCTGGTGGCCGCATTCTGGATGGGAAGCGGCAGCATTTCATCTTCAGTTATGCCCAATACATCCAGAATTTCCGCCCGTTGCGTACTCGACAAAGCCTGCACGACGCCTTGCGGTTGCGAGATTTCCACCTGGACGGCATCCGCGCCTTTCCCCGTGACATGTGCAAGCACCTTGCCGCTCTTGGTCCATACGGTGAGCAAATCACCGGGCAACATGCCAAGCTGATTCAGCAGCCAGACCGAACCCACTGTGGCATGACCACACATTTCCATTTCATGACCGGGCACCCAGAAGCGCAAGGCGATATCGCAGCCTGAATCCTCAGGAGCAGGCAGGACAAAGGCGCTTTCAAACCCGTATTTTCGGGCAACATCCTGCATATCCGCATCGGACATGCAGGAAGATCCACCACTATCGGTGCGGGATTCCCGCCGCCGGGAGCGGCGGCAAAGACACTAACCAAAGACACAGGAAACGACATCGCCGTACTCCTTTATGACTGTTACTCCGGCGCACATCAGAAAAAACGCACGCGTAAAGAAAAAGACACTTTCCCCGTTACCGGAAAAAGTGTCAAGACTTGTAAGCCGTTGTTGATGTTCTGCTCTTGCGTCAGCGGACACAAGCGAAAACAAGCTCCTGTTTTTCGCTGTCTTTGTTGTCCCCACCTCGCCGTGGAACGGCTTTCCCAGGTTTATTCGGCAGCGACGTTCTTTACCTTGCGCGTCAGTTTTTCCTTGATGCGCGCCGACTTGCCGGAGCGATCACGCAGGTAGTACAGCTTGGCCCGGCGGACATCGCCACGGCGCTTGACCTCGATGGCCGCCACCAGCGGGGAATAGGTCTGGAACGTGCGCTCGACCCCTTCGCCGGAGGAAATCTTGCGGACGATGAAGCTTGAGTTCAAGCCGCGATTACGCTTGGCGATGACCACGCCTTCGTAGGCCTGGAGACGCTCGCGCGTGCCTTCTTTCACCTTGACCTGAACGACTACCGTGTCGCCGGGGGCGAACTCCGGAACGACTTTGCCCAGACGGGCGATTTCTTCTTGCTCAAGTTGCGCTATCAGATTCATTTTAAATTTCCTTTTAAGTTTTCCTGACCGCATTGCTCCTCCTGATACTGCCGGAGGAGTTGCGTTTCCTCTTTCGACAACGAACGCGCCGCCAACAAATCCGGCCGCCGCTGCCACGTCCGTCCCAGCGCCTGTTTCAAGCGCCAAAGGCGGATTGCTTCGTGATGCCCGGACAACAACACGTCGGGCGTCCGCGAGCCTTCGTAATCCTCCGGCCGCGTATAGTGCGGACAATCCAGCAAGCCCGCAACAAACGAATCCTGCGTCGCCGATTCGGCGTCATTAAGCACGCCCGGCAACTGTCTGACGATGGCGTCCAGCAAAGCCATCGCCGGGATTTCACCGCCCGAGAGCACGAAATCCCCCATCGAAATTTCCTCATCGACACAGCGCGCAATCAGGCGCTCGTCGACTCCTTCATACCGGCCGCAGAGAAGAATCAAGCCTTCTCCCGCCATCACCTCCCGCACCAGTTGCATCACCCGCCGATGCGTCAGCGGCGCGCCTTGCGGCGACAAATACACCACCCGACTCCTGGCAGCTCCAGCCACACGCTGCCGATCCCTGGCGGCATGAAGCGCCATTTCCAGCGGTCCGGGCATCATCACCATTCCCGGCCCGCCGCCATACGGACGATCATCGACGGTTCGATAGCTGTCCGTGGCGAAATCACGCGGATTCGTGCACTCCAGACTCCAGCGTCCTTCTTCCAAAGCCCGGCGCGTTATTCCCGACTGTGTTACCGCCGCGAACATCTCGGGGAAGAGCGTCACCGCACCGGCAAGGAAACACGACCCCGAATCCTCACGCTTCTCGCGCATCGCCGGATTCACTAGTCAGCTTCCCAGTCGACCAGAATACGCCGTTCTGCCACATTCACTTCCCGTACAACCGCATCCACGAAGGGAAGCAAGCGTTCCTTGCCTTCTTCGTCCATCACTTGCAACACGTCGTTACCCGCCGTCTCAATCAAGCCAGCGACCCGTCCGAGCGACTGCCCCTGCACATTCACCACTTCAAGTCCCACCAGGTCGCCCCAGTAATACTCTCCGCTCTTCGGCGCCGGCAATTCCTCGCGCGGCGCGCCCACCAGCATTCCCCTGAGCGATTCTGAAGCATCACGATCAGCAACGCCTTCAAGCGTCGCAATCAGCAAACCGGAGTGTTCCCGGCAATGGATCAGACGCAAACAACGCCACATTTGCAGCACATCGCCTTCACGACCCAGCCACCAACGCGGCATCGCCCCCCAGGATTGTGGATCGTCGGCGAACGGATGAACCTTCACTCCACCGCGTAAACCGTAAGAATCGACGACCTTGCCGAGCACGATAATGTCGGCAGGCGTGTCGGCAGGCGCTCGCGCGCCGCTTCCCTCCTCGACCAACAGATCAGGCGGCGGCAGGAGCGTCAGGAGCGGCGGGGACAAGGACTGAGCTTGCGACAATAGCCTTGGCGGACTGCTTGACCAGACGAGCCACGGTCGGCGACAGCCTGGCGCCCTGCTGCTGCCAATAACTCAGTCGATCAACCGAGACGCGCAAACTTTCTTCATTGGCTGAAGCAACGGGATTGTAAAAACCGATACGCTCGATGAACCGCCCATCACGGCGAGTACGCGAATCGGCCACAACCAGGCTGTAGAAAGGACGCTTTTTCGCGCCGCCACGAGCAAGACGAATGACTACCATAAATTCTCTTCCGATTTCGGACAAAGGGTAGATTATAGTCAGAAATGCCTGATTGTCGATAGTCTTAGTCTTGCTCCAGGGCAATCGCACACGCAATAAGCATATAGCTTATCGTCTCCGGCTCCTCGGGACAAGGCCGAGCAAAGAAGCGCGGTACTCGGGGATTCGGTCAGCGGTTTTGCGTCGGGAGCGTATGCTGCGCTTGGGGTAGGTCTCATCTTTGCGCAAAAAGAGGAGATAGAAGGCCGAATCGATGCTCCGGAAAAGGGGTGTATCCGCAGAAAGGGCGGAGGCGCAAAAGGACAGTCGATATTGACCGCACGCTCAGAGAGGATCTGCTGTCGCTGCTAGAGCCTACGGAACGCGGTGACCCGCAGTCGCCTTTGCGCTGGACGACAAAGAGCGTGCGCCATCTGGCGAGCGCGCTCAAGGTCATGGGGCACAAGACCAGTCACCGCATGGTCAATGAGTTCCTGCGCGCGGAGCACTTCAGCCTTCAGGCGAACCGCAAGACAGAAGAAGGAACGTCGAACCCTGATCGAGACGCGCAGTTCAGGCATATCGCACAGACGACTTCGGCCTTTATGAAGAAGGGACAACCGATCATATCCGTCGACACCAAAAAGAAGGAACTGGTGGGGAACTACAAGAATGGTGGCCGCGAATGGAGTAAGAAAGGAAGTCCGCATGATGTGTTGGTACACGACTTTGCAGGCGATTTGGGCAGAGTGGCGCCCTACGGCGTCTACGATTTGGCGGATAACTCGGGATGGG
The DNA here is from genome assembly GCA_025997075.1 of Betaproteobacteria bacterium. Classification (GTDB taxonomy): domain Bacteria; phylum Pseudomonadota; class Gammaproteobacteria; order Burkholderiales; family Rhodocyclaceae; genus Propionivibrio. The sequence goes on from BNUC01000038.1 coordinate 26,808, forward strand.
TCAGCGTAGGCATCACCGCCGACACGGCAGCGTTCGCCGTCGAGAGCATTCGCAGGTGGTGGCTGAACATGGGCAGAGAACGCTATCCAGAGGCCACCTGCCTGGCTATCACCGCCGATGGCGGCGGCAGCAACGGCAGCCGCGTCAGGCTCTGGAAGACCTGTCTTCAAGCATTGGCCGATGAGACGGGCCTCTCAGTGACCGTAACGCACTTTCCTCCCGGCACCTCGAAGTGGAACAAGATCGAGCATAGAATGTTCTCGCATATCACCATGAACTGGCGTGGGAGGCCACTTGTCTCCTATGAGACCATTATCAACCTCGTTGCCTCCACTTCCACCACCACAGGGCTCAAGATCAAGTGCGCGCTGGACGACAGCGTTTACGAAAAAGGAATCAGAATAAATGACGAAGAGATGGCCGCTCTGAACATCACAAGGTCAGACTTTCATGGCGAGTGGAACTATACTATCTCGCCAAGATAATCATGACTTATTTTGTGACAGACGCTTAGCTGTCTACCTTCAGCGCGAAATCGCGCGATTACATTTTTACAACCGTTCTCAATCGAGCCGCGCCGTTGGCCGTGCTACGGGAATTTCGCCCAATTGCGTTCATTCGATGCGTCAAGCGCTTGAGCGATGCCAGATGCCTTGGGACTTCTTGCAGACGCTTGATGACGATGCCTGGCGCACCCCCCTGGGGACAACCGACCACACGGTCGCGCAACTCAAAGAGACGCCCGACTGGGATTGGGCGCATTCCGAAATGGGACGCCCTGACGCCACACTGGAACAACTGTGGCAGTGTTGGCGCGAGCAATGTCCTGACGGAATTAGTTATTCGAGTTTCACCAAGGGCTATAAACAATAGACCAAGCACCTGAATGTCGTTATGCGTCGTGTGTACATCCCTAGCGAGAAGCTGTTCGTCGATTTTGCCGGGCGCACGGTCGAAATCAAAGATCGCAACGGGGAGCCCTCGCTTCATGCGCAAACATTTGTCGCTGTATTGGGTTATTCGAACATGATTAAGGCCTCGTAAAAAAATAACTGTATAATTTCAAGGAGAAAAAATATAATTCCACTCGCCGTGGAATTTCTCCCTTTTGATGTTCCTATTTGCCAAATCTTCGTCATCGATTTTAAGGCCTGTCTGATAGGTCGTTTCATCAACCTCACTTTGAACGTAAAGCCCGGTGGTGGTCGTTGTACCCGCTATCAGGTTTACGATGACTTCAAGCATGGTAAGCGGTCTGCCCCGCCAATTCATGGTAATGAAAGAAAAGAGTCTGTGTTCAATCTTGTTCCATTTGCTGGTGCCCACCGGGAAGTGACAGACGGAGATCGTCAATCCTGAATCCGTCGCAAATTTGGTCAACTCATGGAGCCAAAGCCTTCTCTGATAACCGTTGCTTCCCCCGCAATCGGCGGTTATTAGAAGTTTGCGGGCTTTGGGGTAGAGAGCCTTGCCCATCTTGTCCCACCAACTCCTGATGCTCTGGACGGCAAACAGGGAGGTGTCTTTTGTCACTCCTACACTGACGAATCCACAATTATGGGTGATATCGTAGATTCCATAAGGAATGGCTTTGCCAGGCTCTTTATCAATAAAATCATGATCCTTGACTTCGATGGGTTCTCCTTTGGGGCAATATTCCTGCCCATTATTCTTGTAGTTACCGATTAACTCATGTTTTTTACAGTCGACTGATATGACCGGTTGCTTCCTTCTCTGATGTTGTTTGACTCTTTTGTTGATGTGTTCAAATTGCGCATTTCTGTCGGGATGATTCGCTCCTTCGAGCACTTTCTTGTTCCCCTGAAGACGGTAGCCCAGTTCCGAAAGAATGCAACCCACCGTGACGTGACTGATTTTATGTCCCAGATTTTTTAACTCGG
>BNUC01000039.1 GCA_025997075.1 Betaproteobacteria bacterium
TCCAAGCGGCAGTTCATAAGCTGGCAGTCTGGTGGCGCCAGGTACGAAAGTACTGTTGGTGTCCGGCCACCAACAGTACTTTCGTACCTGGCGCCACCAGACTGCCAGCTTATGAACTGCCGCTTGGAACGGTAACGGCTGCCGACACGGACCCCATCACCGACATCGGATCGGGGTGTAGCATCAATCCGCCGCAACGGTGGCTGGGTTACAATAGCCAGACGATGTGGATGAAGGATTATCCGCCGCAATTCATTCACGCCAGCCTGCCCATTGCAGCCATGGTGACCGCGAATACGCAGAAGGGCATTTTGCGTCCGCCGGGGGCGACTAGCCAAGGTACTGAAGGCTTCGATGTGACCCTCCATTCGAACTATACGTATTTCGCCGACTGCGAAGTGAATGCCACGACTAACGTTGCGTCCAACGGTGTGATGAATAGCATGCCTGATATGTCGACACTGACCCCAATCAAATCTGAGTGGTGTGCCCAGTCAGGTGGCGGAGGTAACTATTTGTCCAATGAAAGCGCTTATCGCAACACCTTGTTGCGCGACGTGTTCAAGTTGAATATTCCAGCGGGCCATATCCACGTGCCTGTGGTGAATAATTTCTATACGGCCGCTACGGGGGGGACACGTGACGATAATGCCATGTCCGATGGGCGCTTCGAAGCCTACCAAGCTGCGATTGTGGGACAAGGCATCAATTTGGTGAAGGTGGTTGGCGAGAGCCTTATACTTGAGTAAGGAAAGGATAATTTCATGAGATTCATCGCAATGATTGTGGCGACGGCGGTCCTCAGTGCCGTGCCTGTAGCTTGGGCGCAACCCAGCATCTATTACCTGTTCGAGCAAAAAAGCACGGGAAATACGATTTGCGAGCCCCAGGCTCCGAATGAAAGCTGGGTCCAAATAGGTGGCCCGTTCGAAGATCTGCAATGTACGATTGCAATAGAAGAGTGAAGATGTAACGAGTAGCCGTTGGGGAGCGTGTCCGTTGTATTGGGCATGTTTCCTACGGCAGAAAGTGTGCATATGCAGGAAGTTAGGTGTTTTCTTTTTCAGCGATCCGATGGGCCGAGGATGCCCAAGAAGCCTTGAATTCGTGGTGGCAGGATTGTCTATTCCTCGCCGTACTCGATTGAATTCCTAGGGTAAGCGTGACCTATTGTCGCACAATGATTTTTGTTATTTGCCCCCAGCGGTTCCGCAATTAAGTAAAAACTGCGGAAACCATTGATGTGTGATGTTTGTGAGATATTGGACACAGGTTTGGTGAATTTGTAATGGTGTAATGGGAATCCAGTTCAGGTTTTGTGATCGGTGTTCGCAGTACGGTAGTTGTGATCTTTTTTTGCGATAGGGCAATACGATGTCGTCAGCGAGATTCTTATTTATCCTGCGATGAATTGTTTGCTCTGAAAGCCCGATCACAAGACAATATGTTTTCATTTCATGCTATTTCAATTTTAGGTCGAACATCTCTTTGCCGAATCGCTGTGTTATTGGTACTATCCGCGTTTCGTCTTCACAGGTTGATTGATCTGGAATCGGAATAAAATTTAGGGAGAGAGTCATGGTGGATATTCTGCAAACGCGAAGCGCCCAAGGAGAACTGTTTATCTGGACGAATGTGGAAGCGGTGTATGAAGAAGATTTCAATCGCTGGTATGACCGCGAGCATATGGAAGAGCGCGCGCAGATTCCGGGATTCATCTGGTCTCGCCGTTACCAGGCGGTCAGCGACGACAAATGCCGTTACCTGGCGCTGTATCGGACGCGCGATGTCAATGTATTTCTGAGCGCGCCGTACCGGAAGGCTTTTGAAAATCAAACGCAATGGTCGATGACCAACTTCGGCCGGATGTTCGGCAATACCCGGCGCGTCACCATCGTGACGCCGGTAATCGGCAAGGGCACCGGATCGGCCGTCGCGCTGATCCAGCTCGGCGATCTCACGGTGGCGCAACGCGCGGCGCAGGAAACAGGCGCGCTGGTTGGCGAGGAAACCGGATTTCTCTCGGCCAGAATATTGTTCCCCGATCCCGAGCTGTCGACGCCGCTGCCAACCAAGGGCGCCAATAATTTCATCGAACCCTTCCTGATCCTTGAAACGACGACGGAAGCCGTGGCCGCCGCTGTGGCGCAGCGCGTGGCCCAGAAACTTGCGATTGCCGCCGACAAGGTGACGACCTTCAATCTGCTGTGGGATTTGCGTTCGGAAGATCTTTGACCCGGTCAGGACAGATACTCAGGGAGAATTTATGAATACCCAGGAAAAACCGGTCGTCCAGTTCATCGCGACAGGCGGCACCATCGCGATGAAAATCGATCCGGTCACCAAGGGCGTTGTACCGGCCATCACCGGGGACGACCTGATGCAGAGCGTCCCCGACGCCGACCGCTACGCCCGTATCGAAGTCAACAACTTCGCCAAGATGTCGGCGAACTACATCACCAACGAATGGTGGGCGAGGCTGACCCAGTCCGTCATGGACGCGCTGAACCGGCCCGAGGTCGCGGGCGTAATCGTCGCGCAAGGCACCGATACGCTGGAGGAAACCGCCTGGTGGCTGGATCTGACGGTCGACTCCGAAAAACCGGTGGTGATCATCGGCGCGCAGCGCAATGCCTCATCGTCCGATTTCGACGGCCCGCGCAACCTGCTGGGCGCCATCCGCATCGCCGCCTGTCCCGAAGCGCGCGGCAAAGGTGTCATGGTCGCAATGAACAACCAGATCAACGCCGCGCGCAGCGTGACCAAAACACATACGGCGAATGTCGAGACCTTTCAGGGCGGGAATTTCGGCTGGCTGGGCGAAGTCTGGGACGACAAAGTCGTCTTCTCGCGCGCCCCGCTTCGCCGCCTGCACTTCCCGATCAAAGGCAATGAGTGGCCGACGGTGCACATTTTCCCGATGTACGTCGGCGCCGACGGCATGTTCCTCCGGCACGCGGTGGACAACGGTACGCAAGGTATCGTCGTCCAGGCGGTAGGCATGGGCAACATGAACATCTCCATGTTCGAAGCGGTGAAATACGCGCTCGGCAAGGGCGTGCCAGTGGTCATCGCCACGCGCGTACCCAACGGGCGGACAATGCCGATCTATGGCTTTGAAGGCGGCGGAAAAACGACGTTCGACGCCGGGGCCATCATGGCGGGCGATCTCAACCCGCAAAAAGCCAAGATATTGCTGACGCTTCTGTTGCACAACGGCGTGCGGGATTGCGCGGCGTTACGCGAAGTTTTTGATCGTTAATTGAGGGGGTAGAGATTCACCGCGGGTTTTCCGCATGTCGCACTGTTTTTCTTGTGTTGTATTTCATCAATCAACTTCCGAATAAGGAGAAAAAGATGTCTGAACCTGTAATCGCCGGTGTCGGGAAAAAGACGAACTGGTCGGTTCTCATGGGGGCCGCTTTCATCATGGCGACCTCGGCGATCGGCCCGGGCTTCCTGACGCAAACGGCTTTCATGACGGAAAAATTCCTGGCGAGCTTCGGCTTCGCTGTCCTGGCCTCGATCATCATCGACATCGGCGCGCAGATGAACGTCTGGCGCGTCATCGCGGTGAGCAGGATGCGCGGACAGGACGTGGCTAACGCCGTCTTCCCCGGCCTCGGTCATCTCATCGCGATCCTCATCGTGATGGGCGGTCTGGCCTTCAACATCGGCAACGTCGGCGGGGCCGGTCTGGGTCTCAACGTGCTGTTCGGCATGGATGTCAATCTGGGCGCTTGCATTTCCGCCGCCATCGCGATCGCGATCTTCGCCTCGAAGGACGCGGGCCGGGTGATGGACAAGGTGGCGCAGATACTCGGCGGATTGATGATCCTGCTAACCATCTACGCCATGTTCGCCGCCAACCCGCCCGTCGGAGAGGCCGCCGTGAAGTTCTTTATCCCCGATGATGTCGGTGTTCTCATGCTGCCGATCATCACCATCGTCGGCGGCACGGTCGGCGGCTACATCACCTTCGCCGGCGGGCATCGCCTGCTGGACGCCGGTATCGTCGGCAAGGAAAGTCTGCCGGATGTCAACCGTTCCGCGGTGACCGGCGTCGTCATCACGGGCGTCATGCGTATCATCCTCTTCCTGGCGGCGCTGGGCGTGGTGGTCACCATGAGCTCCAAGCTGGATCCGGCTAATCCGGCGGCGACGGTGTTCCAGCAAGCGGCCGGTCCCGTGGGATACAAGTTCTTCGGTGTCGTGCTGTGGTGCGCGGCCCTGACTTCGATCATCGGTTGCGCCTACACCAGCGTCTCCTTCCTGCGTTCAATGTCGAAGACGATCGACCAGAACAATTCGAAGGTCATCATGGCTTTCATCATCATCTCCACGCTCGTTCTGGTGACTATCGGTCGTCCGGCGACCATCCTGGTCTTCGTCGGCTCGCTGAACGGTCTGATCCTGCCGCTGACACTGGGCGCGATGCTGCTCGGCGCGAAGAACAAGAAGATCGTCGGTGACGACTACGAGCATCCCACGTGGCTGCTGGTCTTCGGCATTCTGGCCGTGCTCGCGGCGGCCTGGGCGGGCTGGATGTCGCTGCAAGGGATGGCGAATCTCTGGAAGTAGCATTCCCCCGCATCGAAGCGGCGTCGGAAGTTCGACGCCGCTTTTTCTTGCGCGTCCGGCAGGGCGCGGCACGGCGAAAGCAAAAGCAGTTAACCACGGCGACACGGCGAGCACGGCGAAAAGCAAACAAGCCGTTTTTTGTTTTTCGCCGTGCCGCCGTGGTTAAAAAAGTTTTCATGCCGTGTCGCCCGCGCAACACAGCAAGGCGGGAGCTAGCCCTGAAAACTGCGTTTGCTGCGTCTGGCTTCGGTCTTGCGGGTTTTTGGCTTCGGCTTCGTCGTATCATCCGGGCGGGGACGCCAGATCACCAGCAGTTTGCCGATATGCTGCACCGGGGCGGCGTCAAGCCGCTCGCAGATGTCGTTTATCAGATGTTCGCGTTCCTCACGGTCGTCGTTGTAAATTCGAATCTTGATCAGTTCGTGGCTGTCGAGGCAAACGCCGATTTCCTTCAGGACCGATTCGGCAAGTCCATTCTGGCTGATCGACACGACAGGCTTCAGGGTGTGCGCCCTGGCGCGTAGGGAACGACGCTGATCGGCGGAGATTTCAAGCATCTGCGGAACCTTTCAAAAGGCGTATTTTATAAGTTTTATTGTGATGAAACGAAGCAGATGAAACGAACCAGAACAAGCAAGGCGTGGATGCACGAGCATGTGACCGACCCTTACGTACAGCAGGCTAAGGCGGAGGGATACCGGTCGCGCGCCTCGTACAAGCTGATGGAGATCGATGATCGCGACCACCTAATCCGTCCCGGCGGCACGGTTGTCGATCTGGGCGCGGCGCCTGGCGGCTGGTCGCAAGTGGCGGCGCAGCGGATGAAAGGCAATGGTCGCGTGCTGGCGCTCGATCTTCTGGAAATGGACGGTCTGTCTGGCGTACAGTTCATTCAGGGGGATTTCCGGGAAGAGCGTGTCCTCAATCAGCTCGAAACTTTGCTGCATGGCGAGCGCGTGGGGCTTGTGCTTTCCGACATGGCCCCCAATATATCCGGGGTGCCGGTGTCCGATCAGGCGCGGATCATGCATCTGGCCGAACTCGGACTGGATTTTTGCCGCCGCTGGCTGAAGCCGGAAGGGGCTTTTCTGGTCAAGGTGTTTCAGGGTTATGGCTATGACGATTTCGTGCGCGAGATGAAATCGGTTTTCAAAAGCGTGGCAACGCGCAAGCCGGAGGCGTCACGCAATCGCAGCGCGGAAGTCTATCTGCTCGGGAAAGGGGTTAGATGACATAGGACTGAGGACTGTCGGTTTGCGGCAGCTTCGCTGCCGGAAATATTACTGTCCTCTGTCTTCTGTCCTCTGTCCTCTGGAAAGGTTAGAATACTGGTTTCAAATGTTTTCTTTCCCTTGGGTATCAAGGTGTAATTCAAGTATGAGGTACGGCATTGAATAATTTGTTCAAGAATCTGGCGGTTTGGCTGGTGATTGGTCTTGTGCTGATATCCGTCTTCAACCAGTTCAATACCCGACAGGTCACGCAGGCCTCGATGGAGTATTCCCAATTCATGGAAGAGGTCGAACGCGGTTCGATCGCCAAGGTGACTATCGAAGGACGGATACTCAAGGCGACGACGACCGATGGCCGGAAACTCACGACCTATGCCCCGCCGGACCTGTGGATGGTGTCCGACCTGCTCAAGAACGGCGTCAAGGTCGAAGCCAAGCCGGAAGAAGAACAATCCTTCCTGATGAACCTCTTCATCAGTTGGTTCCCGATGCTGCTGCTGATCGGGGTGTGGGTGTTTTTCATGCGGCAGATGCAGGGCGGCGGCAAGGGCGGCGCTTTCTCGTTCGGCAAGAGCAAGGCGCGGCTGCTCGACGAGTCGACCAACAACATCACTTTTGCCGATGTCGCCGGATGCGACGAAGCCAAGGAGGAAGTCTCCGAAATCGTCGATTTTCTGCGCGACCCGTCCAAGTTCCAGAAACTCGGCGGACGCATTCCCAAGGGCGTGCTGCTGGTGGGCAATCCGGGGACCGGCAAGACGCTGCTGGCGAAAGCCATCGCCGGCGAGGCGAAAGTGCCTTTCTTCTCGATTTCCGGCTCCGATTTCGTCGAAATGTTCGTCGGCGTGGGCGCGGCCCGCGTGCGCGACATGTTCGAAAACGCCAAAAAACATTCGCCGTGCATCATCTTCATCGACGAGCTCGATGCCGTCGGCCGGCAGCGGGGCGCGGGACTCGGCGGCGGTAATGACGAGCGCGAACAGACGCTGAACCAGATGCTGGTCGAGATGGACGGTTTTGAAGCGAGTTCCGGCGTGATTGTCATCGCCGCCACCAACCGGCCGGACGTGCTCGACCCGGCGCTGATGCGTCCGGGGCGCTTCGACCGTCAGGTGGTGGTGCCGCTACCGGACATCCGCGGCCGCGAGCAGATTCTCATCGTACACATGCGCAAGGTGCCGCTGGCCCCGGATGTCAAGGCCGACGTCATCGCGCGCGGCACGCCGGGATTTTCCGGGGCCGACCTCGCCAATCTGGTGAACGAGGCCGCCCTGTTCGCCGCGCGCAGCGACAAGCGCCTGGTCGACATGGAAGACTTTGAAAAAGCCAAGGACAAGATCATGATGGGCGCCGAACGGCGCAGCATGGTCATGAACGAGGAAGAAAAGCGCAATACGGCCTACCACGAATCCGGTCATGCCGTGGTCGCCAAGCTGGTGCCCAAGTCCGATCCGGTGCACAAGGTCACCATCATCCCGCGCGGTCGCGCGCTGGGGCTGACCATGCAGTTGCCGGAGGAAGACCATTACTCCTACGACCGCGTCTACCTCCTGAGCCGCATCACCGTGCTCTTTGGCGGACGGATTGCCGAAGAAATGTTCATGAACCAGATGACCACCGGCGCTTCCAACGATTTCGAGCGGGCCACGCAGATGGCGCGCGACATGGTGACCCGTTACGGCATGTCCGATCTGCTCGGGCCGATGGTGTACGGCGAAAACGAGGGCGAAGTGTTTCTCGGGCGTTCGGTGACGACGCACAAGAATGTATCCGAAGCGACGATGCAGAAAGTCGATCTGGAGATCCGGCGCGTCATCGACGAGCAGTTCGCCCTGGCCAGGAAGCTGCTCGAAGAAAACCACGACAAGGTCGAGGCGATGTCCAGGGCCTTGCTGGAGTGGGAAACCCTCGACGCCGAACAGATCGATGACATCATGGCCGGCAAACCGCCGCGTCCGCCCAAGGAACCCAAGCCGAAAGTGGAGGAAAGCCCGGATACGCCGCCGCCGGACGCCGCGCCGAGCGCAACGGTAGCGTAAATCGACGTGTGCCGCAGGTTCTTCATGTTATGTGTCGCTATTTGATCCTTGCCCGCATTACCGACCCCGATCTGTGCTCACAGTACATGAAGGGCCATCTGCCGGGCATCGCGTAAATATGGCATGGCGGTCAGGTGGTGTTTCGTTCGACTCAAGACGTCCCGGTACCGGGCACGGAAACCTGGGGTGCCATCGCCATTCAGGAATGGCCGGGCGAGTTAGCGTTTGATGCCTGGTGGCAGTTCAGGGGATATCGTCCCTGGGCGGGAATCCGGGATCGGGCGGCGCGGATTTCCATTATTTGTTGTCAAGGCGCGGCTCTACTCGAACGCGGGTGATACGCCGCCATTTACGTCATTCCGGCGAAAGCCGGAATCCAGAAAACTTTTGCGTCGTGCCTGAACGCTTTTTATCCCGGATTTCGCCATGTCTTTTCTCACCTGCGGTCGCTTTGATATTGATCTTTCCGAGCCCCGGATCATGGCGATCATCAATCTGACCGACGATTCCTTTTCCGGCGACGGTCTGCGCGGTGACGTGTGGGCTGCGTTGGCGCGGGCGGAACAGGCGCTCGCGGACGGCGCCGAGATACTCGATCTTGGCGCTGAATCGACTCGCCCCGGTTGCGATCCGGTGGCGGAGGAAGTGGAAATTGCCCGCATCGTGGCAGCGGTCGAGGCTTTGCATCCGCTTGATGTGCCGCTGTCGATCGATACGCTGAAACCTGGGGTGATGCGCGCCGCGCTGGCAGCCGGGGCCGACATGATCAACGACATCAATGGCCTGCGGGCTCCGGGAGCGGTGGATGCTGTGGCGGCCAGCCGTTGTGGCCTGTGCGTGATGCACATGCAGGGCGAGCCGCGCACGATGCAGCATCGGCCCCATTACGACGATGTCCTTGCCGAAGTCTCGGCGTTCTTCGACGAGCGCTTGCGCGCGCTCGACGCCGCCGGAGTTGAACGCGGGCGTATTGTACTCGATCCGGGCTTCGGTTTCGGCAAGACGCTTGAACACAATCTGTTGCTACTCTCGCGCCTGGACGAAACGACCTGCGAGGGCTTGCCGATTCTCGCCGGCATGTCGCGCAAGTCGATGCTTGGCGAAATCATCGGCCGTCCGGTTGATCAGCGCTTGATAGCCAGCGTCGCGGCGGCCTTGATCGCCGCCGAGCGCGGCGCCAGAATACTGCGGGTACATGATGTCGCCGAGACGCGTGACGCCTTGAGCGTGTGGCAGGCTGTTGCGGCGGCGCGCGCGAATTGTTGAGCAGCGGGGGAATCTTGGCGATGGAGAATGAGATAAGGTTGGGGTTCGCAAGCTTACCCCAACCTATAGTACGGAATCCTTAGTTATTCTCTGATATCCGTAAGTTGATAAGTACCCAGTGGCCCGAATTTCAAGGTAAAGATTGTTTTCCCATAGGTTGAACGGTCCTCATTTTGCAACAGGAAAGGATAGCTATAGGATGTATTTCCTACCCTCAAGTTCAGCACCCCAGGTTCGGGCGCCATTATCGAATAGGGATTCACACCGAATATCAATTCCTTTCCTTGCAAATAGGAACAAAGACCTCCGCCGTATATGGGTAGTGTTTCCACGAAACTGTCCGTGTAGTAATGTTCGGGTCCTGGTCCAATCGTATCGTCCAGATCCAGGTAGCCTATTCTTCCTTGTCTACTCGAATAGTCCACATGAGAATCCTGGCTACCGTCGTTGAATTTCTCGATTACATGCAGGTCGATATCCGTGCCGTAGGCGTGGGTCCACGCCAAGGTGGCGGTAATTGCCCCCAGGCTGATGACGCTGGCGGGAGTTTCGGTATGTTCAATGGCATCTCTGACTAAATCCTCAACTCTTCTGCGTATAGTACTGTCCCTATTCTCAGACGGAAAAAGAATACTGTTGCTGGACAGGAAAATATTGTCGTTGAGATAGATTTTGATAAAGTTATGTATGGCGAGATCATATTCCGCTAAGTAACGAGTGCTTGGAGCACTCCACAATTCAGCAGCAGTAGCATCGAAATTACCATTTGGGTATCCCAAAGGGAAGGCAACACCTAACAAAGGGTAGGCAGTATTGACTGCGCGGTCTTGTTTTAACGTTACCCATTTGTTATTTGGCGTGGTAGGTGATACGACGGCTACCCCGACGACCTGCAGGCCCTTCAGTTGATCGTCAGTCAAATCATTCTTCAGTAGTGTATAAGCTGCCTCGATGAAAAGATTCCCTTGTGAGTGTGCTACGATGACAACCCTACGGCCAGCAAGCAGTCGCTCCTTTATTGTCGCCACAATGTTCAGGATGACCGGCCCGATGTAATCACTCCCTGAACCGTTGCCGGTCGCATCATAAATGGAACCGTCCTGTTGGACTTCGCCGAAATTCTTGCTCTGAAGAAATTTTTCCATTTGCAATTCCGCTAACTTTTCCAAATATAAGGAACTCTCGAGTTCCAACAAGTCAGCATTAGACAAATTGGGATTTTCCTTTTTTTTGCCTTCGATGTATTCCGGAGTTTCATTTCTTGCTTGTTCGGCGGCTTCTTTGTAGATTTCCCCCTGAAGTTGCAATTCCAAAAAATCAAATAAACCACCCGTTGGATTGTAAATATTTCCGACAAAGATTTTCTCCTCCACATTGGGCGATATTTTTGAAATGATCTTTGACGCTAGAGCATCCCGTGAATCCCATGCATCCTCTATCGTATTACTTATCCCGTTCAAATAAATAACATCGATATCGCCAGCCTTGTTTGGATTGTCAGGGTTTGAGTCAAGGCTGCCAAGGCAGTATGCCGAAGGAATTGTTCCATTAGTCACGGCCGATATCGAAGGAAGCGGGCCGCCAAGCAACAGACCGGCCGCAATAACGATATTGAAAAAATTCCTTATTGTTCGCATGTTTCTTCTCCTTCAAACGTAATGCGGACGCCGTACGATCTGATGTAAGCCCGATAGGCTTTCTTGCGTTCCACCGTGTTGAAAACCAGGAGACGCAGGACTTCTTCCGACAGGTCTTTATCGGCGGTGGATGCGGAACGTTTCTTCATCGCGCAAAATACCGATTGCGCAACCTCAGCCACATTTTCCGAGTTGGTCGATGGATCGATCGTCCGCTGCAAGGTCTTGATCAGCGATATCGTGGCATTGAAGTTTTCTTCTGTAGTGGCTGTTCTTGCGGCGAGCCGCTCCAGATCGTCGCGAATACCGTTTGTGTTCGTGTCAACTCCGGCAAGCGTCGCCTTCGCCGCCTCGCTGCCAGGATCAGGAGGCAAATTCTGTTGATATGAGGGGTCGGGCGGTGGTACGGGTTCCGATGGCGGTGTAGGCTCCGATGGTGGTGTAGGTTCGGATGGCACCGCAGGTTCGGATGGCGCTGTGGGTTCGGATGGCGCTGTAGGTTCCGATGGCGCTGCAGGTTGGGATGGTGATTGGGATTCAGGTGAATCATCGCCTCCGCCGCCTCCGCCACATGCGGATAAACCGATCATGATGCTGGCGCACATAGCCAGGATTTTTTTCATTTAAATCGACTCCATTCGTTAAAGTAAATAAACCACGTCCGTAGAACGTGGTCAGGTTGATGACAAACCCCTTGTAGGGACAAGTCCCCATACCGGATCTCCGGTAATTTCAGGAGACCACTGAGGCAGCACCTACAAAAAACGGTCTGTGCGACTTTGTCAGCGCTCTGATAGAGTTGATTCCATTTGTTTGAACAAAATTTAACCCTCTGCCCAATCTCTCGAAAACACTTCTAATAGACCTCCGGGACAAAAATATTTTTCCTTCGCGATATTATGATAACGGATATATCCCGTGGATGTCTATCCGTTGTAAAGCAATATTTCACGGGTGCCTTCCCTTTCCAAACACCATCACCGGGATCCCCGCCTGCTTGCGCTCGGGCAGGCGATTCGCGAGATACGCTCGGCGCAGGGGCTTTCTCAAGAAGAACTAGCCCTGCTGACGGGTCTTGATCGGAGTTATATGGGTGGCGTCGAGCGTGGTGACAACAACGTGACCTTGTTGAAGGCGCATCAGATTGCCCAGGCGCTTGGGCTGACCCTGTCGGAGTTGATGGCGAACGCCCAACTGTGACTGACGCCCGGAAGCTCAGAATGTGGCCACGGAGAAAAACCGGATGCTCCGCGCGCAGGGATTGGGCTGAGCTTGCGAATGAAATTCGGCAGGCAAGGTCAAGCAGGGGGCTATGGAAATATTACGGAAACCTTGAATAATGGCTATACGTGCACAAGAGAGACAGCCCTCTTCAACCTTCCAGCTCATCCCCAAGAAAACCGCCGCTCTGCCGCGCCCACAGGCGGGCGTAAAGGCCATCACGGGCAAGCAGGCTTTTATGGTCGCCCTCTTCGACGATGCGGCCACGCTCCAACCAATACCGGTGCCCTCACTCCCAACACCACTTGGCACAACCTGCGCATCGTCGTGCGCAACTGGACACTCCCCGGAGCAAACAACGGCCTCGTCTTCACCCCCTCGGCGGGCGGAAAACCGCCACCATCCGATTTTTCTTGACCACTACAGCCACGTCAGACAACAGGCTACAATGAAGCACCTTCACCTGAAATCCAAAAGCTCCAACCATGCGTAAACCCTTCCTCTCACCCCGCAACGACCTGGTTTTCAAGCTGCTTTTTGGCGATGCGCGGGATACCTCGATTCTCACGGCCTTTCTGAAATCCGTCCTTGACCTGCCCGAGGAGGATTATCAGGAAGTCACGATCGTCGATCCGCACCTGAAGGGCGAAGTTCCTGACGACAAACAGGGGATTCTGGATGTCAAGGTGAAGACGCCCGGCGGCAAGCTCATCGACATCGAAATCCAGATTGTCGAACACCCGCAGATGCGCGAACGCGTTGTTTTCTACCTCGCCCGCATGGTGACCGAACAAATCGGAAAAGGCGAGGATTACCAGAAAATCAAACGCTCCATCAGCATCCTGATAACGGATTATGTACAAATCCCCGAAAATCAGAGTTATCGTAACTGTTACCGGCTCCACGACCGCAAAACCGGCTCGGAATTCACCGACCTGCTGGAAGTCAACACCCTGGAACTGCCCAAGCTCCCACTGGAAGAAGATGGAAGCGCCTTGTGGGACTGGCTCGGATTTTTGAAAGCACGCCAAGAGGAAGAACTGATGAGACTCGCAGAAAAGAACCCGCAACTAAAAAAGGCCGTCACCCGCCTGGTGGAACTCTCGGCAGACGAACAAACCCGCCTGCTCGCCGAATCCCGAGAAAAACTTCAACGGGATATTGTCGCGCGAGAACACGCGGCACGTGAAGAGGGGCGGGGAGAAGGATGGGAAAAAGCGCAGCTTGCCATAGCGCGTAAAGCCTTGGCCGAAGGTTTGCCCTTGGAGACCGTGATAGCGATAACCGGCCTTTCCCCGGAAGCCCTCCGAACCCTTCACTGATAGAAATCGGCGACACGGCTTATCCATGGCTTGATGCCGTTGTCGGTAGCGCAGTTTTGTTTATGCCGGGCCGACCGAAGCCCTGTCGCAACGCCTGGGATAGAGGTGAATTACCTGTAAGACAGTACTTTAACCGTCAAATCCAAACAAACCCCTGTTTTTCATTGTGTTCGTCGTGTTCCTTGTGGTTAACTCCTTCTTCAACCTTCCAGCTCATCCCCAAGAAAACCGCCGCTCTGCCGCGCCCACAGGCGGGCGTAAAGGCCATCACGGGCAAGCAGGCTTTTATGGTCGCCCTCTTCGACGATGCGGCCACGGTCGATGACGATCAGCCGGTCCATTGCCGCGATGGTTGACAGGCGGTGGGCAATCGCGACCACTGTTTTGCCTTCCATCAACTGATACAGGCTTTTCTGAATCACTTCCTCGACTTCGGAGTCGAGCGCGCTGGTGGCCTCGTCGAGCAGCAGGATGGGGGCGTCCTTGAGCATCACCCGCGCAATGGCGATGCGCTGGCGCTGTCCGCCGGAGAGTTTCACCCCACGCTCGCCGACGTAGGCGTCGTAGCCCTGCCGCCCTTTCGGGTCAGTGAGGGTCTGGATGAAGTCGTGCGCTTCGGCCCGCCGCGCCGCCGCCCTCATCAGATCGTCATCCGCATCGGGGCGACCATAGAGAATGTTTTCACGCACCGAGCGGTGTAACAGCGAGGTGTCCTGTGTCACCATGCCGACCTGTGCTCGCAGACTGTCTTGCGTGACGCGGGCGATGTCCTGACCGTCGATAAGAATGCGCCCGGCTTCGGGGTCGTAGAAACGCAGCAGCAGGTTGACGACGGTCGACTTGCCCGCCCCCGAACGCCCGACCAGGCCGATTTTTTCACCGGGGCGGATCAGCAGGTCGAGATTGTCGATTACCCGCCAGGGCGTCTCATCCTCGGCCTGCCTCTTTGCGCCGTAAGAAAACCCGACATGCTCGAAACGAATCTCGCCGCGTGTCACCTGCAAGGGCAGGGCGTCAGGCCGATCTGTCACCTGACGAGGGCGGGCCAGGGTGTTGATGCCGTCCTGCACCGTGCCCACATGCTCGAAAAGCGCCGCCATCTCCCACATGATCCAGTGCGACATGCCGTTGAGGCGCAGCGCCATCGCCGTTGCCGCCGCCACCGCGCCGACGCCTATCGCGCTCTGCGCCCATAGCCACAGCGCCGTACCGGCGGTCGCCAGAATCAGCCCCATGGCCATGCCATGCTGAACCACCTGTATGCCGCTCACCAGACGCATCTGCCCATGCACGGTGAGCAGGAATTCCTGCATCGCCGCCCGCGCATAGGCGGCTTCACGCCCGGCGTGAGAAAAAAGTTTGACCGTGGCGATGTTGGTATAGGCATCGGTCACACGTCCTGTCATCGACGCGCGCGCATCGGCCTGCGCCCGCGACACCCGCGCCAGACGCGGCACGAAAAACCAAAGCGACCCCAGATAGCAGGCCAGCCAGCCGAACAGGGGCGCCAGCATCCAGCGGTCGAAACTGCCCAGTACGGCCACTAGGGTGACGAAGTAGATAATGACGAACACCAGAATGTCGGTCAGGATGAACCACGTATCGCGCACCGCAAGCGAGGTCTGCATCACCTTGGCCGAGATCCGGCCCGCGAATTCGTCCTGATAAAAGCTCATGCTCTGACCGAGCATCAGGCGGTGGAAATTCCAGCGCAAGCGCATCGGGAAGTTGCCCGCCAAAGCCTGATGTTTAATCAGGGTGCCCAGCGCCACGACCACCACGCTGACAACAATGATGCCTCCCAGCAACAACAGGTGCGTGCCTTCGTTATCCCACAAATGCGCCGGATCAACCGTCGCCAGCCAATCCACCACCTTGCCCAGCATGGCGAACAGCAAGGCCTCGAAAGCGCCGACCAGCGCGGTGCACAGCATCATGGCGACGATCAGCCCCCGTATGCCCTCGGCGCCTTGCCACAAAAAGGCAAAAAAACCATGCGGCGCGGGTGCGGGTGACGATCCGGGATAAGGGTCAACGGCTTTTTCAAACAGGGTTAACACAGCAGGCTCCTTGGGGATTTTTGTGCCGGATTTTCAGGCTACGGGCTTATCACCGGGCGGGTTGGTTCTGCACCCGGCTTACCGGCATCGCACAAGCATGAAATTGTGGCACGTTCACCGCGCCTCGACACCAAAGTGTGAGATTTTGACAGGATTGGAGCGTGAAAATTCATCGTAAAACTAACTCCGGTTTGAAAAACCCCACTCTTCAGGGCGGTGGGAGCCATACCCCTTTCTTACGGCCAGGGTTTCGGCGATCGTTTTGGGAGGGGATGCAAACCCCTTCTAAAACACGTTAGATCGACAGGCTTGAAGGCCTGTTGCTAATTTTTTGCTGAATATGTTTGTCATGGAGAAACATGAGCGGCGTTTGCTTTCCCTCGCCCGCTTGCGGGAGAGGGTGCCCCGGCAGGGGCGGGTGAGGGGGGGTTGGACATGTTCCAGTGTTGTTTCGTGCTGAATTGCCGCCCCCTCATCCGGCCTTCGGCCACCTTGGCCTCGCACGCTCCGCAAGTGGGGCGAAGGGATTGACCGCAGTGCTCCGCAGGAAATATTGTCCATCATTTCAACAACATTCATCGTAAAACCAACTCCGGTTGAAACCCCGCCCGTAAGAAAGGTGGGAGCCATACCCCTTTCTTACGGCCGGGGTTTCGGCGACCGTTTTGGGAGGGGATGCAAACTCATGGAGAAACATGAGCGGCGTTTGCTTTCCCTCGCCCGCTTGCGGGAGAGGGTGCCCCGGCAGGGGCGGGTGAGGGAGGGTTGGACATGTTCCAGTGTCGTTTCGTGCTGAATTGCCGCCCCCCTCATCCGGCCTTCGGCCACCTTCTCCCCGCAAGCGGGGCGAAGGGATTGACCGCAGTGCTCCGCAGGAAATATTGTCCATCATTTCAACAACATTCATCGTAAAACTAACTCCGGTTTGAAACCCCGCCCGTAAGAAAGGTGGTTAGACCGACAGGCCTGAAGGCCTGTCGCTAATTTCTTGCTGCTTAACAGCATGGCGTCGCAAGGTGACACCTCTCTATTTCTTCCGGTGCTACGCTATTCACCCGGAGAGGGAGACTTTGTATGGCTGAGGCTTGCGACATACAAGCAGAGTCGGTAGCATCACCTGATCTGACACTATGTCTTTTTGAATCAACGAATTCGCGTTATTTTTCGCGTACTTTTCAAAGTCGAAACGATGGTCGAGCAGCCCTTCAAAACGAAAGAAGCATGGATCGAGTATTTCAGCTCGGTCGACATACCCATCCTGCGCCAAACCGCTCGCCGGCTGGATGAAGCCCGTCAGAACATCGAGCAGGTCAACGGGCGTGACATCGCTGCGATCGTGCTTCAGGATCCTTTACTGGCCATCAAGGTGCTCGCTTACATCCAGCGATTCAAGGGCAGATACCTGCATTCGGATATCACCACCATCGCCAACGCGATCATGATGTTTGGCGTTGAACCGTTCTTCAAGCGCTTCGAATCCCTGACCATGATCGAAACCGTGCTCAAGGATGAGCCGCAGGCGCTGATCGGCGTGTTGCGCGTCATTCGGCGCGTCCAGCGCGCGTCGCGCTATGCCGCCGAATGGGCTTACGCGCGGCATGACATGAATGTCGAGGAAGTCGGACTGGCCGCCTTGCTGCACGACCTGGCGGAAATCCTGCTCTGGTGCTTCGCCCCAAAGCTGGCGATCGAAATCCGCAAACGGCAGCAGACCGATCCCACCCTGCGCAGCGCTGTGGCGCAGGCCCAGGTCCTCGGCATCCAACTGTTCGATCTGCAACTGGCGCTTTGCGACGCCTGGCATCTCCCCGAATTGCTCAAAACGCTGATGGATGACGTCAATGCCGGACTCCCGCGTGTGCAAAACGTCGTTCTGGCCGTCAACCTGGCGCGCCACTCGGCCAATGACTGGAACAATCCGGCGCTGCCGGACGACTTCGAGGCGATCGAAAAGCTGCTGCACATCGATCATCAGACTTTGCTTGGACAACTGTGCATCCCGCCGGGCAAGTCTTTGGAGAAACCGAAATAAAGCCGGGTATCGGGTATCCGCTCATCGACGACGCATCGCTCATTCAAAATTACTCGAAAGGGGTTTCACATGACCACCGGTAACATGATCTTTCTTGGCCTCCTGACCGTCGTTCTCATTTACGGCGTCATGCTCTACAACGGCCTGGTCGCGCTCAAACACAACGTCGCCAAGGCATGGGCCAATATCGACGTTCTGCTCAAGCAGCGGCACGACGAACTGCCCAAGCTCGTCGAGGTTTGCAAGCAGTACAAGGAGTTTGAACAGAGCACTTTGCAGCGCGTGATCGAGGCACGTTCCCAGGTGCAGTCGGCGCGCGAGACGCAGAACATCGGCGCGCTCGGTGAAGCGGAAGGCGCGCTGCGCATGGGTCTGGGCCGGCTGTTCGCCATCGCCGAGGCTTACCCGGAACTCAAGGCCAACGAGAATTTCATGCAGCTTCAGCAGCGCATCAGCACGCTGGAGAACGGCATCGCCGACCGGCGGGAACTGTATAACGACGCGGTCAATATCAATAATGTGCGCGTCGAGCAGTTCCCCGACGCCATCATCGCCAGGCTGCTCCATTTCGAGGCCAAACCTCTCCTCGAATTCTCCTCGGCGGAAAAAGCCGATGTCGATATGAAGCAGCTTTTCGGCTAATCAGCTTCCCTTCGCCGTGAACTTCGGCATGTTTTCCTCTTTCCGGAAAAAATACGGCCAGTTCATTACCTCGGGCGTGCAGCTCACGCTCCTCGCTGTCGGCGCGGAATCGAAATCGCCCAAAGGCTGGCTTGTTTGCCTGGCGCTGATAGTGGTCATCAGCCTGTTCGCCTGGATGTCTACGATGCGGCGGCGGCGCGCGATCACGGATACGCCTACTTCGCGCATCGCCTCCGCCGCGCAGGGCTACGTGGAACTCGTCGGCACTGGACAGGCGCCCGAGGGATTGCCCTTGCTTTCCCGCCAGACGCAGCAGCCTTGCCTGTGGTATCGCTACCGGGTGGTGGAGGGAGCCGGCGAGAATTCGACTGTAGTGGAAGATGATGAAAGCGATGCCTCGTTCATCGTCGATGACGGCAGCGGGTACTGCGTGGTCGACACGGAAGGCGCAGAAATCATGACCCGGCACAAGGAAACCTGGATGGCAGGAAACCGCCGTCATACCGAATGGAAGTTGTTGATCAATGACAACATCTATGCGCTTGGCGAATTCAGGACGCTTGGCGGCGGGTCGGTCGACCTGGACGCGAGGAGCGATATGGGCGAACTGCTGGCCGAATGGAAAAGGGACGAGAAAAGACTGCTCGAACGCTTCGACCTTGACAAAAACGGCAAACTCAACGAAACGGAATGGGGTCTGGTGCGTCAGGCCGCGCGCCGCGAAGTTTCCAAAATGCACATCGAGGCGCGTAACGAATCCGATGTTCATACATTGAGACGCCCGAGTGACGGACGCCATTACCTGATTTCGAATATCGATCCGAAGTTGCTCGCCCGCCGTTATCTGCTGTGGGCGCTCTTTCACCTGGCTTTCTTCATCTCCGCGCTTGGAGCGATTCCCTATGTTTCACACCAGATGATCAAGCACGAGGCGATAAAGGCGAAAAGAGAGGCGGATCATAAAGAAAACCTGCAACGGGTCGATAAGATGTTCGAAAAATACCGATTACCCGCTTCACCTCCGCCTTGAATCAGGATTATGCGTAATACTCCGCGTGGTGATTTTTCCTGGCATGTCGTTGATCGGCGTCCCGGCATGATGCGCTTTCTGCGGAAAAATTATGTCCGCTTCATTACCTCGGACGCCCAGATCATTACCCTGGTCGCCCAGCCCATACTCCTCTTCATCGTCCTGTTGTCAGGTTCGGAATCGCGCGGAATCTGGTTTGTTTTCCTGGTGCTGCTGATGTTCGTCGACCTGTTCGCCTGGATGTCTACAATGCGGCGGCGACGCGCGATCATGGATACGCCCGCTTCGCGCATCGCCTCCGCCGCGCAGGGTTACGTGGAACTTTTTGGCGTCGGACGGCCAATCGATAAATCGCCGCCGTTACCGTTAACCCGCCGGACGAACGGGCCTTGCCTGTGGCGCCGCTTCCAGGTGGAGAAAAAGACCTTCGGCCGATGGAAAATAGTGGAGAGAGGGGAAAGCGAAACCCCGTTCATCATCGACGACGGCAGCGGGCGCTGTAGCGTCGAAGTGGAAGGCGCCGAAATTCTGATCCAGCACAAGGATACCTGGGTGGAAGGAAAGTACCGCTATACCGAATGGAAGTTATTGAGTAATGACAACATCTATGCCATCGGCGAATTCAGGACGATGGGCGGCGGGTCGGTCGACCTGAACGCGCGACGCGACATGAACGAACTGCTGGGCCAATGGAAAAAGGACAAGAAAAGACTGCTCGAACGCTTTGACCTCGACAAAGACGGCAAACTCGACGAAAAGGAATGGGATCTGGCGCGTCAGGCCGCGCGCCGCGAGGTTTCCAGAATGCACATCGAGGCGCGTAACGCCTCCGATGTCCATACCTTAAGACGCCCGGACGATGGCCGCCACTACCTGCTGGCGAACACCGACCCGAAAAAATTCGCCAGCTATTACTTGGTCTACTCCCTCCTTCACCTGTTCGTTTTCCTGGGCGTGCTTTACATGATCGGGATGTCTCACCTGCGCTTTTTTTAGGTTAGCGTAGCAGCTTAACTTTCGAGCGCCTCCCAGCGTTCAAGCAAGGCGGTCAATTCCCCGTCGATTTCGGCCAAACGCTTTGACAAGGCATTCGCCGTCCGCGGATCGCCCTGATACAAGGCGGGATCTTCAAGCCGCCGGGTGATTTCCTTTTGCTCGTCTTCGAGCGCGCCGATCCGCCCAGGCAATTCGGCAAGCTCGCGCGTTTCCTTGTAGCCGAGCTTGCGGGCTTCGTCGTCTGGCCGAAGCCTTATGCTTTTGCCGCTCTTGCCACGCGCGTTTTCGTTAGTCGGAGCCGCTTCCGGCACGGCTTTATTTCGCGCCTTGCAATCGGCCCAATCCTGATAGCCGCCCGCGTATTCGCGCCAGTATCCGTCCCCTTCCGCGGCGAGGGTCTGGGTCACCACGTTGTCGAGAAAAGCCCGGTCGTGGCTGACCAGGAACAGCGTGCCCGAATAGTCCTGCAGTAATTGTTCGAGCAGTTCCAGCGTTTCGATGTCCAGATCGTTGGTCGGTTCGTCGAGCACCAGCACGTTGGCCGGACGGGCGAACAGACGCGCCAGCAGCAGGCGGTTGCGCTCGCCGCCGGACAGCGAACGGACCGGCGAACGCGCGCGTTCGGGCGCGAACAGGAAGTCGCCGAGGTAGCCGATGACGTGCTTCTTTTCACTGCCGATTTGCACGTAATCCGAACCCGGCGAAATGATATCGACCAGAGAAGCCTCTTCGTCCAGTTGCGTGCGGAATTGATCGAAATAAGCCACCTGGGTTTTCGTTCCCGGACGCACGGCGCCGAGGTCCGGCGCCAGCTCGCCGAGAATCAGGCGGAGCAAGGTCGTCTTGCCGGCGCCATTCGGGCCGATCAGCCCGATTTTGTCGCCCCGCTGCAAGCGGCAGGAAAAATCGCGCACCACGTGTTTTTCGCCGAAAGATTTGGACACGCCGATAAGCTCGGCCACCAGCTTGCCGCTCTTATCGCCCGCGTCGATCGCCAGTTCCACCTTGCCCTGCCGTTCGCGCCGCGCCGCCCGCTCGCGCCGCAACTGCTCCAGGCGCAAGACCCGGCCTTCATTGCGCGTGCGCCGCGCTTCGATGCCCTTGCGTATCCAGACTTCTTCCTGCGCCAGAAATTTGTCGAATTTCACGTTGCGCACGGCCTCATCGCGCAGCATCTGTTCCTTGTGCGCCTGATAGTCGGCAAAACGCCCCGGGAAGGACAACAGCCGGCCGCGATCCAGCTCGACGATACGCGTCGCCACCCGGTCGAGGAAACGGCGGTCGTGAGTCACCAGCACCATCGACACACCGGAGGACAGCAACAACTCCTCCAGCCATTCGATGGCCCCGATATCCAGATGATTGGTCGGCTCGTCGAGCAGCAGCAACTCGGGCGTTACCGCCAGCGCCCGCGCCAGGGCCAGGCGCTTTTTCTGCCCGCCCGAGAGAGTTCCAACCGGCGCCTCCGGTTCCAGCGAAAAACGCTGAATCACCCGCTCGGCCTGCGCCTCGAATGACCAGGCGTTACGCGCTTCCAGCTCGCCTTGCAAGGCATGCAGGCGCTCGCCCAACGCCGCCTGATCGGCCGACGCCCCGGCCATGGCGTGCGACACCGCGTGATATTCCGCCAGCAAGGCCGAAACCTCGTCCATGCCCGCCACCACCGCTTCGAAGACGGAAAGCGACGGATCGAAGGGCGGTTCCTGCGGCACGTAACCCAGGCGAATCCCCGGCTGTCTCCAGACCGATCCGTCATCCAGCGCGCCCTGCCCGGCCAGCGCGCGCAACAGCGAGGATTTGCCGCAGCCATTGCGTCCGATCAGCGCCACGCGCTCGCCGGGATCGACCTGCAAGCTGGCGTGATCCAGCAAAGGCACATGACCATAGGCGAGCGAAGCATCGGAAAGAATCAATTGGGGCATTGCGAGCGGGTTCCGGGAAAAGTTAACATTTCGAAGAGGCGAATGATAAGGCAGGAACATGCGCGTACCTTTAGAATCGGCGAAAAAAAGCGCCTCGCGGGATGCTAAAATACGCCCCGATCTCCTCGTAGCATAATGGATAGTGCACGCGCCTCCTAAGCGTGAGATACAGGTTCGATTCCTGTCGAGGAGGCCATCAGGCCAGTTTCAGGAAGTCCCATACAGTCCCAAACAAATCAACAGGTTAAGTGGTGTTTCTTGAGAGGTATCAGGTATCAGATGGCAGGAACCACGGTTCCATGACCACGGATTAAAGAACCATTCCATTGCCGAGCCGCTCACTTTGATTCTCCTTGTTCTCCGTGTTAATCCGTGTAATCCGTGGTTATCAGGTATCAGCGAGGTAATCGGGCCTATGCCGAAAATCGTCCCGAAGAAACACGGGGAGCGGGGGCGTAGGTTGGGAAAGCCGCGAAATGTTAACGTTGGGGCGCATCCCGACGGTACTTATTTTCCGGCGCTACGCGCCGCAAATTTACGATTGTCGGGTTGCGCTTCGCTTACCCAACCTACGGGAGCTGCGGTTCAGTACGAAACAGCGCCGGGAAATGTCCAGGCATCCCCCTCACCTGCCCCTGCCGGGGCATCCTCTCCCACATGGGGAGAGGGGAAGCAGGCGCCTGTTCATGCTCATGCCTTACCGTGAACCAACACATTCGCGCGATTACCCTGAATTGGCCGCCAATTCCCCACCTCTCGCCGGAAATTCTGTGATATTTTTCTCTCTTTCCAATGAGGTGTTACATGGCGCGCATGCGTGGGCTGAAAGACTTCTTCCCGGCCGGTAAAAAAACCGGGGAGCAACAGCAACAGGCGGGGACTGACAGTCCTGGCACGATTCTTGCCACACACACACACACACTCTCTCTCTCTCTCTCTCTCTCTCCCTAGTAACCTCATATAAAAGCCGCCCCTTGCGCGGCTTTTATCGTTTCTTTTCCGCCAAATTCCGGGCCTTGTCTTTGCTCAAAGACAAGGCCTTTTTTTATCCGCCGGTTCCATCCCGTTCCCCTGCGTTCCATCCCGTTTTCCTCTATTCCCTCCGAGAGTTCAAGCATGAACACGTCAGCCCGCCTTCCTCGCGCGCGTAACACGCTCCTTGCCCTTTTCCTTGGCTGCCACATGATTTTCCTCCTGCCCGCGCTGGCGCAGAGTCCTGTCGATAACGGGCCGGCCAGCGCGCCCGCCGCCGCCGCCGACACACCGGCGGAAACCACGCCCAGGCCGACCCTGCCGCATCTCATTCTCGAACAGGTCACCGGATTCCTCGGCCTTCCCGGCCCCGTACAACCGGGAACAAAAGCTTCATCCTCTGGCCCCGCTCATGACCCCGCTTATGACCCCTTCCCGCAAGACGACCCCACACCAGGCCGCCGCAACGGCACCCTGAAACTCAGCGAACTCAAACCCCTGGAGATCGCCAGGGACAAAGCCAGAAATTACGGCACGAACTGGCTCAACAGCTCCGCCGAAACCCTACTCTCCGGTCTCGTCGACAACGGACGCGCCCGCGTCAATTTCAACATCGACTGGGACGGTCATCTCCAGGGCGAAGGCGATGTACTGCTGCCCATCCACGATTCACCCCGCACGACGGTATTCACCCAGATCGGCGCGCGGAGCATGGCCTCAAGCGACAGCAAAGACCGCTGGATAGGCAATTTCGGCCTGGGTCAGCGCTGGTTCCCCTACGCGCAGGACCTCCAGAACGCCGGCAATCTCATGCTCGGCTACAACGCCTTTTTTGACCAGGACTTCAGCCGCTCCCACCAAAGAGGCAGCGTCGGCGGAGAAATTCAATACGACTGGCTGCGACTGGCAAGCAACTACTACTTCCCGCTCTCCGGCTGGAAAGTCTCGCCCGACTTCGACCACCGCCTGATCGAAGAACGTCCCGCCAAAGGATGGGACCTCCGCGTCAAAGCCTACCTCCCCACGTACCGCAATCTGGCCTTCACCGGCGCCTATACCCGCTGGTCCGGCGAGCATGTCGGCGTGTCCGGCGCAAGGCATCTGGAAAAAGACCCGCGCGAATGGTCTTACGGCGTCGAATACACCCCCATCCCGCTGATCTCCGGATTCGTCAGAAACCGTCATGTCGAAGGCGGCCGGAACGACACCGAATTCGGCCTGAACCTCACCTACCACTTCGGGATGCCCTGGGAACAACAGCTACGTCATTCCAAAGTCGCCGAACTGCGCACCGTCTCCGCGTCCCGGCACGAGTTTGTCGACCGGGAAAACAAAATCATTCTGGAATACAAAGCCGGAAAGGCCTACCACATCGAACTCACCGGATTCAACAAGGCCAGTGGCGAATTCATCCTCCGCCTGCGCAACGGCTTTGACGAATTTCCCGACGACGTGACAGTCACTGTCCGGGCAAGCCACGGCGCGACACTGGCCAGGAAGGAAGCCGCCGCTCCCACTACTCCCACTGCTCCCGCCAGTTTCCTGGCGCGGGCGGCGGAGGCACTGCGTACCCTGCGTACCCTGCAGGAAATCTTCAGCATAAAAACCGCCCACGCAGCCGATTTCTCCAAAACCTACCTCACTAGCGGAGGCGGCTATGTCCGGGGCACACTGAGCAACACCGTCACCGGGCCGGTCACCGTGACCGCGCAGGCCGGAAATTCCACCGCCCGCTTCACCGTGAATGTCATCGGAGTGAACGACGTTACCTCTCTGAGCGCCGCCGCGGACTCGATTCCCGTGGCCCAGGCCCTGTCCGCCGGCCTTACCCTGAACTTCAAAGCGTACCAGGACGGCATCGCGCAAACCGGGCAGAACATCCGCTGGAGCATCGTCTCGGACGCCACCGGCCGCGCCCTCCTGAACGGTCAAGGCAACACCGACGGTGAGGGCCAGGCCACGGCCACGCTCAAACTCACTGCCGCCGGCGCCGGCGCCATCACCGTCAGGGCCGAACTGGCCGGAGAGTCCGGCCTCCATGCCGAAGCCACCGTCACCGTCACCAAAGTCCCCGAAGTACCCACCCTGCCCAATGCGCCGACCGTGAACAGCGACAATGCCCTGGCCGACGGTGTGGCGGAAAACAAACTGAGCCTTCAGGTCCATGACGGCGCCAACGGCATCAACGCCGGCGCGGGCCTCACCGTCACCTGGACCATCACCTCGCCCGATCCCGCCACCGGCCTGACCCTGGCCAATGGTGGCATCAGCACGACCAACGCCGACGGCGTGGCCGAGATGAGCGTCACCGACAGCAGCGGCCTCGCCCGCGAAGTGAGCCTCCGGGCCACCCTGAAAGGGAGTGGCGGAACAAGCCAGGAACAAAGCGCGACGGCGCATTTCACCGCCATCGCCTATGCCTTGCCCCATCCCGTCAGCGTGATCGCCGACGCCGCCCTGCCAGACGGCGTGGCGGAAAACAGGCTAAGCATTCAGGTCTACGATCTCAGCCACAACACCAACGCCGGCGCCGGCGTCAGCGTCACCTGGACCATTGTCTCGCCCAGCCCCGCCACCGGCCTGACCCTGGGCAATAACGGCGCCAGTACGACCGACGCCAGCGGCGTGGCCGGGATAACCCTCACCGACAGCGAGGGCCAACCCCGCGCGGTGACGCTCCTGGCCACGGTCGATGGCGGCGGCGCGGGCAAGGAACAAAACGCGACGCTGCAATTCTCGGCCATCGCCTACGCCCTGCCAAATGCCGTCAGCGTGGTCAGCGACAATGCGCTGGCCAACGGCAAGGCGGAAAACAAGCTGCGTGTCCAGGTCCATGACCTCAGCCACAACGCCAACGCCGGCGCCGGCGTCACTGTCACCTGGACCATCACCTCGCCCGATCCCGCCGGCCTGACCCTGGGCAATAACGGCATAAGTGTCACCAACGCCGGCGGTGTGGCCGAAATGAGCGTCACCGACAGCCGCGGCCTGGCCCGCGCGGTGACCCTCAAGGCCACCGTGGAGGGGAGTGGAACGGGGGGCGGCAGTGTGAGGGAACAGAGCGTGACGGTGCGCTTTACGGATTCGTATGCCTTGCCCAACGCCGTGAGCGTGGCTACGGACTATTCTCCGCCCGACGGCGTAACAGCCAACAGGCTGAGCGTTCAAGTCTACGACAACGCCAACGGCCGGAACGCCGGCGCGGGCGTCACCGTCATCTGGACTATCGTCTCGCCCAGTCCCGCGACCGGCCTGACCCTGGCGGGTGGCGGCGCCAGTACGACCAACGCCGGCGGCGTGGCCGAGATGAGCGTCACCGACAGCAGCGGCCTGTCTCGCGCGGTGACTCTTAGAGCCAGGGTCGGCGCGGGCGGAACAGGCCGGGAACAGAGCGCGACGGTGAATTTTGCGGCGCCGGCGCCACCGCCGGTCTATACCCTGGAAGCTTCGACCGACACCTTGATGCAACATGCCGCGACCGGCGTCACCTTTACGGTGAGGCAAGACGGGACGCCAGTTTCGGCAGGCACAGCCGTGAGCTTTACCGCCAACTCCGGCTTCCAGAATCTTCCAGGCGGAGCGCAGAACACCGACGGCAGCGGCCGGATAACAGTATCGAACCTGACCGCCACGGCATCCGGCAATCAGACGGTAACGGCCACGGTGGGCGGGCAGACGGTGAGCGTGAGTTTCGCGGTGACTGGGGCATATACGCTGGAAGCTGCGCCCACCGCGTTGACGCAGAATACGCCCGCCAGCGTGACCTTCACAGTGAAGCAGGACGGGACAGTCGTTCCGGCCAACACAGCCGTGACCTTTGCCGCCTCCAGCTTCACGGGTCTCGCAGGCGTGCGGACTACCGACGGCAATGGCCGGATAAGCCTGAGCCTGACCGCCACGGCAAGCGGCGCGCAGACGGTATCGGCCACGGTGGGCGGGCAGACGGTGAGCGTGAGCTTCATGGTGACTGGGGCATATACGCTGGAAGCTGCGCCCACCGCGCTGACACAGAATACGCCCACCAGCGTGATCTTCACGGTGAGGCAGGGCGGGACGCTCGTTCCGGCCAACACAGCCGTGAGCTTTAACACATCCAGCCCCAACTTCACGGGTCTTCCAGCCGGAGCGCAGAACACCGACGCCAGCGGCCAGATAACAGTTACGAACCTGACCGCCACGGCAATCGGCGCTCAGCCGGTAACGGCCACGGTGGACGGGCAGACGGTGAACGTGAGCTTCACGGTGACTGCCCCTGTGCTTACGCTTACTTTGACTCCAGCGGGCGGCGGCGATTTTGTAAGTAGCGGCTCCATAACGGCGACCATAACGGCGGTGGCGAAAAGGGACAACAGCCCTGTGAGTATCGACACCAATCCCGTAACTTGGACAGTGGTAAATTCTTACATCGGCGCCGCATGGTGGGGAGATTCCAGCGGACGGTCCCGTACTTCCGGCGCAATGAATGGCCTGGCTTGGGGGACAACGCCCATATCCTTGAATGGATATGAAGATCAAAGAACGGATATGAGCGGCAACGGGGGCAGCCCAGGCACCGGCGCTACAGCGACCCTGACGGATATTGTGGGTTCGCGGCGGGTGGAGCTGAGGGCAGAGGTAAGCATAAACGGTGAAACCTATACAGGGACAACAGCGATAGATTTTGGCAAGGGTCCGCTTTCGGAGTTCAGAGAAGCGCCGCGAGGCAGTATGAATTGGGCCGATGCCGGGACTGCTTGTGGTAATAATCCCGGAAATCCCGCTAGCCCCGGATATCAGCCCAACACCAAATTGCCGAGACAAGAGCAGTTGCAGGCCGTCGCCGGTAGTGGGTCTGGCGGCAGGCAGGGCGCGGCCCATGCCGCCGGATGGCGTGATGATACTAACGGTTCTGGCTGGTTCCGCTACTGGGCTGGCGAGGCTCTCGGCATTGGCGGCAATGCCGTGAATGTGGGCCTCGACATCGGCAACACCGGCTCGAGCGGCTACGACACCCCCGTGGCCGTTTGTGTGCCTTGAGGGTCTTCGGGTTTTGTTTAACAGGGAAGCGGCCTTACGCCGCTTCCCGCTTGAATTTTTAATGCTTAAACCTTGCCTTTTGTTTTATTGTTACGCCGCGTTAGCGGCGTCGAGCAGATCAGGGATCAGATGTCAGGAATCAGGGATCAACACCGATCGGTTTTGATCCCTGACCTCTGATCCCTGATCTCCGATACGAAAGCCGCGAA
>BNUC01000040.1 GCA_025997075.1 Betaproteobacteria bacterium
TGGAGTCAAAAGTACGGGGAGCCATGAAGAAATTGCAACTTCAACCCAAACGGGTTATGGCTTATTTCAAACACCCAAAAATTCAATATGCCGCTTAATGAATCTATTGAATTGCCGGGTTAATATCATCGAACGCAAATTGGTATGAAGCAGCGCGAAATGAAATGGGCACGCTACCGCCGCGCTGCAACACGACCAGCAAGCGCAGACAACTTGAGCGACCAAGAACACTGTAGCGATGCGCCACTTGATGCCTTGGAAAAATGCTCACCGTATTGGACGGGGGGTCACGCTTTCAGCAACTCTTCCCGGCTGCCCAGCCAGCGGGTAAGGTGATGTTCGGCGCGTTCGGGCGCTTCGCGCAGCAGACGTTCGGCCATTTCGCGTGCCGGTTCGACCAGATCGGCATCCGCTTCCAGATCGGCATAGCGCAGCAACGGAACACCGGACTGACGGCTGCCGACGAATTCGCCCGGACCGCGCAGACGCAAATCCTGACGCGCAATCTCGAAGCCGTCGGTATTTTCGAAAATGATTTTTAGGCGTTCGCGCGCGGTCATGGAGAGCGGCGACTGGTACAGCAGCACGCAAACCGAGCTTTCCTGGCCGCGTCCGACACGCCCGCGCAACTGGTGTAGTTGCGACAGTCCGAAACGCTCCGCGTGTTCGATGACCATCAGACTGGCGTTGGGCACGTCGACGCCGACCTCGATGACCGTCGTCGCCACCAGCACGTCAATTTCTCCCGCAACAAAGGCAGCCATCGTCGCCGCTTTTTCCGCCGCCTTCTGCCGGCCGTGCACCAGGCCGACACGTAAACCGGTCAGTTCCTGCGAGAGCAGGGCATGGGTTTCGAGCGCCGTCTGTAATTGCAGCTTTTCCGATTCTTCAATCAACGGGCATACCCAGTAGGATTGCCGGCCCACGCCCACCGCGCCGCGGATACGTTCGATCACCTCGTCGCGCCGCGCGTCGGAAACCAGCCGGGTGCGCACCGGCAGGCGGCCCGGCGGAAGCTCATCCAGCACGGAGACATCGAGGTCGGCGTAATAGCTCATTGCCAGCGTGCGCGGAATGGGCGTGGCCGACATCATCAACTGATGAGGCGGTTGCGTTCCTTTTTCACCTTTCTCGCTCTTTTCACCTTTACGCCGCAACTCCAGGCGCTGCGCCACGCCAAAGCGATGCTGCTCGTCGACGATAGCCAGCCCCAGGCGCGCAAAATCGACCTGCTCCTGAATCAGCGCGTGCGTGCCGACCACGAGTTGCGCCGTGTTCGCCGCTTGCCGCCGCGAGGCCAGCTTGTCCGCTTTTTTCTGACTGCCGGAAAGCCAGATGACTTTAACGCCCAGCGGTTCCAGCCAAGCGCGCAATTTGAGGTAATGCTGTTCGGCCAGAATTTCGGTCGGGGCCATAAAAGCGGCCTGGAATCCGGCTTCAATCGCCTGACACGCCGCCAGCGCGGCGACAATGGTCTTGCCGCTGCCGACATCTCCCTGCAACAGCCGCTGCATCGGATAGGGCTGCGCCAGATCGCCGGTGATTTCGGCGGTCACGCGCCGCTGCGCCGCCGTCAGGGAAAAAGGCAAGGATTCGCGCAACTGGCGGGAGAGAACGCCCGGAGGTGTGATGCGCGGCGCTCCGCGCTGGCGGCGGGAGAGGTAAGAGCGGCGCAGCGAGAGTTGCTGCGCCAGCAGCTCATCGAATTTGATCCGCCGCCACGCTGGATGACGGCGGGATTGCAGGGCGCTTTCCGGCACGTCGGGCGGCGGCGCGTGCAGCAGGCGAAGCGCCCCGTCAAACGGCGGGAAACCGCGCTCACGGCACCAGGCTTCCTCCAGCAATTCTTCCAGATCGGCCTCGGCCAGCGCCGCGGCGATGTGTTTGCGCAAAATGCTTTGTGATAACCCCGTCGTCGTCGGATAAATCGGCGTCAGCGCCTCGGGCAGCGATTCGCCTTCCCTGATCAGGCGATAGCGGGGATGTACCATCTCCGCGCCCAGAAAGCCCTGACGAATCTCCCCGAAAACGCGCAATTTTTGCCGCTCGTCGCGCGCGCGTTCAAACTGCCGAATCTGGCTGCCGTAAAAATTGAGGAAGCGCAGCGTCAGTTCTCCGCTCTCGTCGGCCACCCGCGCCACCAACTGGCGGCGCGGACGGAACTGCACGGAAACTTCCTGCACTTGCACTTCAAGCTGCACTGGCCCGGAATTCTCCTCCAGGCTCCCTGCCGTGGCGATAGTAATCACTTGCGTCTCGTCTTCGTAACGCAAGGGTAAATGCAAGACGAGATCGTTTTTGCATTTCAAGCCGAGTTTACCAAGACGCGCCTTTAACGCGGAGGGCGCGGCGATGCCGTCAACGACGGTGACAACTCGTGTCAACGACAGTCACCCTGCCGACGTTTTAATCAGGTAATAGGTATCAGGTATCAACACCCATTGGTTTTGATACCTGATCCCTGATCTCTGATACCTGATCCCCTGGCTCATTTCTTTCCGCTTCTCGGAAGCGGCAGCGCATCGATGCCCAAGGCCTTCATTTTCGCGCGCGCGGCTTCTGCCTCGTTCCGGCTATTGAAAGGTCCGACCAGCACCCTGGTTTCCAGCGTTGCCGGAATGCCTTCCAGCACGAGCTTGGCGTAGACATCCTCCGCGCGCTGCGGATCGACGAAAACGCCAGCCTGGAAAGTGTAAGCGGAAGACTGCAGTCTGGAGAGCAGCGGCGGCTGTCGTGGGCTGATCGGCACAGGCGTCGCCTCGGCTGCTTTGTCTGTTTTGGATGCCTCCGGGCGCGACGAGGCGGGACGGGACGAGGCAACTCCCGGCCGACTTCCTTTCTGTTCGGCTCCAGCGGGTAATGCCGCTGCCGATGGACGTGCCGGCGTGGAACGCGAGGGCTGTTTTGCCGTGGCAGCGGGAGGCGCGACAGGAGGAGGATTCACCGGCGTTGCCGGCGGCGTAGCGTCATCGACAGTCGGGCTCGCCGTGATCGCGCTTGCCGGAGCCTCGCTCGGCTTTTCCGCTTCCTCGTCTGGTACCGGGACGACCAGCCCGGATGTCTCCGTCACGGATTTTTTGGGCACCGGGACGGGTTCGGTAAAACGTGGCGGCGGTACTTCCTCTTCCTCCTGATCCGCCGCCAGGTAATCGAACAGTGCCAGGCCACCAAGCAGGGCTACGATCATCATACCGGCGATGCCCATACGCCACGCCAGCTTGCGCCTGATCTGCGCGGAATCGTCCTGCACGCCTGGCACCGCGTTGGAATCCTGGCTTTCGTCTGACCTCATGTCATTTCCCCAAAGACGGCCCATCCTCAATCAATCGCCTGGCCATTGTTTCTCGCCAAGGTAACGACCAGTTCTGCCTCCGCGCGCGAAATACCGCACAACACGGAAATATCCCCGGCATCGCGCCCCTGCCTGGCCAGTTGCATTGCGTCACTATAAAACGGCGAGACGTTCTGCGCGCCCTGGGCCTTGCTTATTTCGCGCTGTTGCTCCTCGCGCAAGGTTTGTACTTCAGCTCGCATAGTCTGTAATTCCGCGCGTAATCCACCGATCTCTCTGCGCAATTGTGCCATATCCTGCTCCAGCACCTCGATTCGATACCGTTCCGGATTTTCGGAAGGCGGCTCATTCCAGGCGAACACCTGTCTTTCCCCGGACTTCGAACGATCCTCGGGAGCAGCCTGCACGGCGGCCTTGACCGGAGCGGCTGGCGCCTCCGGAACGGGATCAGGCTCCTGAACCTCGGCGTAGGATTGCACCGCACTCCGAATCGCTTCTGGCGACAATTCCTGCACTAATCTCGTTTCGTTCTCCAGACGGTTGATACGCAAATAGGTCAACAGGATGTAGATCACCAGCAACACGACGACCACTGCCAGCATCTCGCGCCAACTCAGGTAAGCCAGAAACTTAAAGTCCATCGATATCCTGTCGCGTCTCAACGGAGCCCCATCCGCATCGGCATTATGCCAGAGCGGATCAAACACGTACTCACGTTTGCCGAATATGACCGTGCTGTCGCACGACAAGGCAAGATCGATAAAATCATGGCTCCATCGGCAGAAGAAAATCATCGCACTGGCGGTTGCCGGACTGGTCTCCGGCGCTGCCTTCGCGCAGACCAATGTTACCATTTATGGCGTGGCTGACATTGGTTACAACTACGCCAAGCGAGGCGACAACAAGTACAGCGGCCTTCAGGACGGCGGCGACGTTGGTCTGCAAGGTTCTCGTATCGGTTTCCGAGGCGAAGAAGCGCTGGGCAACGGTTTGAAGGCTATTTTCACGGTTGAATTTGGTCTGAACCTCGGTGCTGGCGAAGGTACTGCCAACTGGAGCAATACTCGTCAGTCTTACGTCGGCCTGGCCGGCAATTTCGGTTCTGTGAAATTTGGCCGTCAATATGCGCCGTCCGGTGAGTGGCTTGGCGCGACGTCGTCAAATTCCATCACCTCGGTGAACTTCTCGAATTATTTTATTGGGAATTTCGCGACCTTGAACACGGGTAATGGTTCGCGTTGGAATAACTCGATCGGCTATGAATCACCGAATTTCTCGGGCTTTACGTTCCGTGGCATCTATTCCTTCCACCCGAATGACGCTTCCAATGTTCGTGACAGCTATGGCTATGGTGATGCGACGACGGATGGTAGCCGCTATGCGTTGGCGGCCAGGTATGCCAATGGTCCAGTGTATTTGACAGCCATCTATCAGGCTATTTTGACTGATGATGCTATTCCCAATGATGATGGCAACAAGGCATGGGCTGTCGGTGGTTCGTATGACTTCAAGGTCGTCAAGGTGTTTGCGAACTACATCCGTGAAAAAGATAAACGTACGATAAATGATCTGAAGAAGACCCTCTTCTCCTTGGGTGTAGCCGTTCCCGTCACCTCAGTGGGTACCATGAAAGTTGAACTCGGTCAATACAAGACCGACCTCAAGGAAACCAAGTCCAGAGGCGGCAGCATTGGTTATGAACATGCGTTCTCCAAGCGCACCACGGCTTACACCTATGTGACGCGTTTCTCCAACGACGACAATACCGGTCTCGTCAATCGTGGTGCAGCCAGCGTCGGTATCGTTACTACCGCAGGTGAAAGCCAAACTGGGTTTGCCATTGGTCTGAACCACAAGTTCTAATCCGGATTACTCCATATCAGGATTTGAAACGGGCGCTTCGACGCCCGTTTTTTTATGAGCGTTGGCCCGGAGCGCATGTATCTATTCCCTCCCCACCCTTTGCAGCAGATCGCAGGCTTGTCAAATTTCTGTCAATAGCCGGGAGAGACAGGATTGCATTTATTATCACTTCTGATAGGATGGCAGCCATGAAATACAGTGAATTCCGCCGCTATCTCAAATCTCCTGGAGCGACCTTTGTTCCTGCGAAAGGATCACATTTCAAAGTGACGTTGAACGGGGTGACGATATCTTTCCCTGACCACGGCAGCAAGGAAATACCCAGGGGACTTGAATTGAGCATTCGCAAAGCCTTTGGAATTTAATTGGAGAAAACCATGCTTTATCCCATTAACGTATTCGGGGAAAACGGCGGATATTGGGCGAACTGCCCCGATATCCCCGAAATGCACAGCGCTGGCGATACGCTGGAAGAACTTCTGCGTGAAGCCGTTGATGGTCTGGAATCGGCCGTGGAAATCTACTTTGATGAACGCCGCCCCGTACCGGCGCCGTCGCAGCCAAAGCGCGGACAACACACCATCGCACTCCCCGCATTGGCTGTCGCCAAGGTGTTGCTGCACAACAAAATGCTCACCCAGGGCGTGAAGAAAGCCGAGTTGGCGCGGCGCCTGAATATGGCCTCCGCCAACGTCGAACAGATTTTCCGGCTGAAAAACAAAACCCGCATCGAAACGGTGGAGGCGGCGCTGGCCTGTCTGGGCAAACATATCGACCTGCAACTGCTTGCGTAAATTCAGGCGGCATCCGCAAGGCGCTCACAGAACTCTCGAATCCGGCCGGAACGGCCTGATGGCTATGCCGTTTGTGCCTTCAGCCATTCGCGCATCGCGTCATTCACCCGCGTCTGCCAGCCCTTGCCGGTCGCCCGCAGACCATCGAGCACATCCTTGTCGAAGCGGATGGCGACCTGTTCCTTGTTCGAGCCGCGCGGACGGCCGCGCGAGCGTTGATACGTCTCGATCCCGGCGCGCAATTCCTCCGGGGTCGCCGGGCGCTCATCCTCGTCCTCGCCGTCCCACTCGAAAAAACCGCCCGGCGGCGGCGTTTTCATGGCTTCCAGGACAGCCTTACGGCTTGGGAAAGTCGTTTTCGAGCCATTTATGATAAACCTCCGATTCTTCCCGGCTGGCCGGGCGAAAACTGATGACGCGCGTTTTACCGCCCTCGCCCGGTATGAACAAGCAGCAACACCGCGAGGAACCCGAAGACGTAGGCCATCGACTGGATACGCGCCTCTGCGTTGCGCACGACCGGAATGTCCAGGCGGTACGGCGAATCGAGAACCCATCCGGCATCAGCGAAATCCAGGCCGCACCGGGCGATGTTCCTTTGCCGTTTGGCTTCATCCCATTCCAGTTTCATGCCAATAATTGTATATGCGATTATTCGGGATATCAAGGATTTTCGGGAGCCCGCAAGGTTGGGGTGAGCGCGTAACCCCCAAGCAACGGCTAATGAATCATCCTGGAGACGCTTCCCCTCATCCGGCCTTCGGCCACCTTCTCCCCGCGAGCGGGGAGAAGGGACAACATTCCCCTCGCCCGCTCGCGGGAGAGGGTGCCCCGAAGGGGCGGGTGAGGGTTGGAGCGCAGAGAAAAACAAGAATTGGGTTGTTACATGGAGATCATCCAACGGGTGAAGGTCTACACGAAGGCAAGTTCTCGTTTTTCCCTGTGCTCTCCGTGGTTAAATGCTTTTTCCAGGTTGAAATGGAACTGTAATATGGAAATCCGACCGATTCATACCGATGACGACTACAAAACCGCGCTGCGCGAGGTGTCGGCCTATTTTGATTGCGAACCGATTCCCGGTACGCCTGATGGCGACCGATTCGAGGTGCTGCTGACGCTCGTGGAAGCTTATGAGACAAAGCACTACCCCGTTGATCTTCCTGATCCGGTGGAAGCCATCAAATTCCGCATGGAGCAGGCGGGCTTATCCCCGAAAGACCTGGTACCTGCTATCGGTCGCCTGAATCGCGTTTACGAAGTTCTCAACCGCAAGCGCCCGCTGACGCTCAATATGATCTGGAAACTGCATGAGAAATTCGGGATTTCCGCCGAAAGCCTGATTCGCCCTATCAAACTACCGCTGTCCTGTCGGCGCAGAAAGCGTAGCGTCAGGAAAGCCGCGAAGCGCCGCTTGTTCTGTGGTGAATGGTTTTTTACTTCGCGCAAATCGTAAGCGGATCAGAGAGTCAGTTCGCGCATCAATTCCGGGTGCGTGTCAAGCAGGCGAAACAGTAGCAGGGTGGATTTATGCGCTTGCGTTTTACCCCGTTCATACTCTGAAAATGCGCTGACGCCACCTCCGAAAAGCGCTCCGGCTTCCGATTGTTTCAAACCCAATTTTTTGCGAATGGCGCGAATTTCCCTAGCCTGCCGGTCACGTATCATCTGATCGAGTTCGGCGCTGTGGCGCTTGCCTTCACCGGGATCAAATTCACACTCGCCGCACTTCGGACAATGCCATCCGGAAATACCCGGTACGGTGTATTTCACGCCGTGAACGGTGAGTGTGATATCTCTAACGCCGTGTTCCAGAATGGCGCCATCGTCACATTGCAGGCAGTAACGGGGCGCTTTCAATTTTGTGTCCATTTTTATCCTTTCTCCTTGAACTGGATGACCACTGCGCCATCCCTCAAGGTCAACCTGATGTAGGCGGTTTTACCGTTCGGGCAGGGGGCATGATAAACATCCTGCCAGACCCGGCCAAGTTTTTGGATTCCGGCTTTTGCCGGAATGACGGTAAAAAAAGCCTGCGTGCAAGCATGCAATTGCCCTACAAAACACATGCCCCTGATACTCGAGAACACTTTATAATCGACGCAACAGGAGATTACATCATGACCGAAGACATTGAAAACCTGATGCTTGAACACTTGAAACGATTCCAAGCCACTCAGGATCGCATCGAACGCAAACTCGATGAACACACCCAACGCCTCGGACGAATCGAAATAGCCGTCAGCAGCACAAAGCGTGAGATCGCATTTAACGATGAAACGCAGGCAGAGCAAAGCGTTCGTATCGATCACATCGCGGAACGCCTGGAGCGCATAGAGCGACGACTTGAGCCAAGCCACTGATCAACATCAAGATCGACGTACAAAAAGCCCGGTTTTCCGGGCTTTTTGCGTTGCAGCCCCGCTTTCAGCGTAGCGGGTCGATTTGAAAAAAATCGCCGCTGGTTTTTCCATTTTCCCAATTGGCGATTAACTCTTCCCGGCGGATCTCGATCCAGGCCTGGACAAGCACCTGTTTGGTAAAAGGGAGCACTCCGGAGAGAAGCCTGTTGTCCATGATCGAAAATGACGCCACGGCGTCGTTGTAACGCGCATAAAGGCAGGGCGGGCCTTGAGGGTTTCCACCGCGCGTCTGGCAGAACGCGACCACGATGCCGCGGTAGGCGCTGATTATCCTGCTGACGGCTTTGGGGATTCGAGGACTCGGCGGGCAGGTATAAAGATGCGACAAGTCAAGGTCCTGAACCTCGAATTGCTCGATCGCGGCAAAAAGCGGTTCAAGAGGATATTGTTCGTTGCCATAACGTCGTCCGGCATGCGGGGCGGTGTGCCCGGTCAGCGCGTCATGGACAGCCTCGTCGATGCCGCACCGGCGACAGATATCCTTGAAAGTGTGCCGGAACGAGTGAAAAACTTTCCTCGTATCCGTGATGCGCACACGTTTTCGCAAGTGTCCGGAAAAGAAGGTGCTGAAATATCCGCCGAACTTTCGCCGTGGATTCGGTTTCAGCGCCGGGAAAAGGAAACGGCTGTCGCGCGCCGAGTGCGCGTAATCGAGAAAACCGCAATCGACCAGGGTTCGGTGCAGCGGAATGCGGCGGCGCGACGCGGCATTTTTCAACTGGCTGTGCTCGGCCTCGTCGCTGATGTCGATGTACCAGCCCAGGCCATGCGCGAGGCGGATGTCATCGACCAGCAGTTGCGCGAGTTCCTCCACCCGCGCGCCGGTAAAGAGCGCGAGCAGCGGCAGCCAGTAACAGGCGTCTTTCCCCCCGGCAACCGGCCGGTAGTTATCGGTATAGATCGAAGAATTGAAGATTCGTGACAAATCCTCCGGGCTGAACGCGATACGGGCTTTTTGCCGGGCGGTATACACGGTTCTGACCTGATCGGCGGGATTGGCCGCCAATAATTCGTAATCCCGCGCAACACGAAACAGCGTCTTCAGGATGCCGATCTTGCGGATAACGGTCGCCGGGCTTTGCCCTTGCGCCACCAGAAAATCGCGAAAACCGAGGACATCCGCGCGGGAAATCAACGCGATTTCTTTTCCCCGAACATGCTCCGTGAATGAGGCGAATATCTTCCCGTAGTCATCCACGGTGGTTTCGCGGCGTATCGCGCATTTCGCCCATAAATCAAAGATCTTCGAATAAGGAGAAGGAAGTATTGTGAGCATTGCGACCTCAAGAATTAAATTGGCGAATTTATCGTACTTATCACGCGGATAAACCGACGCCTGGGGTCATGGGCTATGATATGCCCCGAGTTTCATGATCAGGAGATGAGTTGGAAAAGAAGACGGAATCCATTGCCCTCCAACACGGCGCTTTTGCACAAGACACCCACGCGCAGTTAAAACAGGTTTTTGAGGCAATCCACCTACTCATGACGCCGCCTGATCCGCCAAAGCGACCCATCGGGTTCGTCACGCCGGAAAATTCATGAAGACCGGCAGAAACGATCCGTGCCCGTGTGGCAGTGGCAAAAAATTCAAGGCATGTTGTGGCGCCAGCGGGGGCCGCAAAGCCATTGACGCCATCGATCCTCAGGCACTTCTGGCCTTGTTTCATGGCAGGCATTTCGCGGCACTGGAGGAACAACTCGAATATCTCCTGACAAAACAGCCGCGACACGCTTTTTGCTGGGGTCTGCTTGGCGCAACCCGACAGATGCTCGGCAAAGATGCTCTGCCCGCCTTGCAAAAGGCTGCTGCGCTGTCCCCAGGCGATGCCGACGCTCATTACAATGTGGGCGTTGTCCTGCTTGAGCGTGGGCAGATCGATGCGGCGGAGAGCAGCTACCGACGCGCCCTCGCGCTCGATCCCCGCCTGTCCAATGCGTACAATAATCTCGGGAACGTGCTGCTGGGTCGGGGACGGACCGGTGAAGCGGCGGATTGTTTCCGTGCGGCGCTGCGGATCGATCCGGGATATGGCGAAGCACACGCCAACCTGGGTATTACCTTCGTCCGCGAGAACCAGTTCGAGGAGGCGGAAGCCTGCTACCGAGAAGCGATCGCCTGTTCTCCCGCGCGCGCCGATTTCCTTGGGCGGCTTGCCTTTGTGCTCAAAGAACAAGGCAAGCGCGAGGAAGCTCGGGACGCTTACCGGGAATGGGCGCGACGCGACGCGCACGCCGCGGAACCCAGACTGGGAGAAGTTATCCTGGAACTGCCCATCGCGCCGCGCAGCTTCGCCGAAACCGGGCACGCGTCGGAAAATTTTGATCTGGCGCTGGAAGAACTCACGCACTGGCTGGAGGCCGATCCGTCGCATCCAGGGGCATTGGCTTGGGCCATCGGTTCGAACCAACCTTTCCATCTCGCCTATCGCCTAGGTAATCACGCGGCGCTGCTGTCCCGCTATGGCGATCTGGTCGCGCGTGTGCTTCCTTCGCCGGAATTGCCTCACGGAGTCCGGGCCAGACCCGCGTGCATTCGTCTGGTGATCGTCGCCAATCAGGTACGGCGGCATTCCGTGTGGGACATCGTGCTGCGCGGACTCCTCTCTCACCTGGATCGTACACGCTTCGAACTCGTGCTCTATCACACGGGAAACGCCGAGGACGCTGAAACGGCGGCGGCACGCGCGATGGTCGATACATGGCGCGAAACCCGCCAGTTTTTCAAATTCGACGACCTGCTCGAAAAGCTGCGCGAAGATGCGCCGGATGCTATCCTCTATCCGGAAATCGGCATGGACCCCCTGTCCTTCCGCCTAGCCGCGCACAGGCTGGCGCCGCTGCAAATGGCCAGTTGGGGGCACCCGATCACGACCGGATTGCCGAGCATCGACCTGTATCTTTCCGGCGAACTGCTGGAATCGGAACAAGCCTCCGCGCATTACCGGGAAAAACTGATTCGTCTGCCGGGAACCGGATGTTGCACGACGCCGCTGGATAGTGTGGCTGAACCGATTCCAGAGATTGCCAGGCAGCTTTCCGAGCGTAACGGGCCGCGTTTTGTTATCGCACAGCGCGCATTCAAGCTCGACCCGGCACACGACGCCCTGTATGCCGAAATCGCCTGGGCGACTGGCGACTGTACCTTGATCCTGCTCGAAGATCCGGTCTATCCGTGGGCAACCGCCGTGGTCTGCGAACGGCTGGAGGAGGTTTTCCGCGCGCGTGCTCTCGATCCGGCGCGCTATCTGATCAAGATACCGTGGCTTTCAACGGGTGGATTCCGCAGCCTGCTCAAAATCTGCGATGTTTTCCTCGATTGTCCGGCTTTTTCTGGCTATACGACCGCCTGGCAGGCCGTGCATGCCGGATTGCCGACGGTGACGCTGGAAGGCGAATTCATGCGGCAACGGCTCGCCGCCGGTCTGCTACGCAAGATTGGCATGACGGAGATGATCGCCGCCGACTCTCAAGCGTATGTCGCCATCGCGGTAAAGCTGGCGCAAGAAGCCCTGGACCCGGAACGCCGACAGATCCGGCGCGCCATGTTGAGTAAGGCAGCGCCGCTGGCCGATGAAGACCAGACAGTGGTACGCGCATTCGAGCGCACCGTCATCGAGGAACTTGCCCGGCGGAAACAGGGTACAACTTGAGGAAACGCGGGATAAAAACCCCGTAGCATTAAAAAAAACGGACGCCGAAGCGCCCGTTTCAAATCCTGATATGGAGTAATCCGGATTAGAACTTGTGGTTCAGACCAATGGCAAACCCGGTTTGGCTTTCACCTGCGGTAGCAACGGTACCGACTCTGGCTGCACCACGATTGGCGAGACCGGTATTGTCGTCGTTGGAGAAACGCGTCACATAGGTGTAAGCCGTGGTGCGCTTGGAGAACGCATGTTCATAACCAATGCTGCCGCCTCTGGACTTGGTTTCCTTGATGTTGGTCTTGAATTGACCGAGTTCAACCTTCACCGTACCCACTGAGGTGACGGGAATGGCTGCACCCAGAGAGAAGTAGGTCTTCTTCAAGCCATCGAACGCATAATCATCCTTTTCGCGGACGTAGTTGGCAAACACCTTGACGACCTTGAAGTCATACGAACCACCGACAGCCCATGCCTTGTCACTACCATCGCCTTCCATACCGGAAGCCACAGTGCTATCCTTCAGAACAGCTTGATAGATGGCCGTCAAATAGATCGGACCATTGGCATACCTGACACCCAAACCGAGGCGACTGTTGTCTTTCGACGCATCACCATAGCTGTCACGAACATTGGAATTGTCATCCGGGTGGAAAGCATACACGCCACGGAAGGTCAGGCCAGAGAGGTTCGGAGTTTCATAGGAAATCGAGTTATTCCAACGCGAACCATTACCCGTCTGCAGGGTCGTGAAACTACCAATAAAGTAGTTCGAGAAGTTCACCGAGGTGACGGAGTTCGCCGACGTAGCGCCAAGCCACTCACCCGACGGCGCATATTGACGGCCAAATTTCACGGTACCAAAATTGCCGGTCAAGCCGACGAAGGACTGACGGGTATTGCTCCAGTTGGCAGTACCTTGGCCTTGCGCAAGATTCAAACCGAATTCGATCGTGAAGATCGCCTTCAAACCGTTGCCCAGCGCTTCTTCCCCACGGAAACCGATACGTGAGCCTTGCAGACCAACGTCGCCGCCGTCTTGAAGGCCACTGAACTTGTTGTCGCCTTGCTTGGCATAGTTGTAACCGATGTCAGCCACGCCATAAATCGTGACATTACTCTGCGCGAAGGCAGCGCCAGAAACCAGTCCGGCAACCGCCAGTGCGATGATTTTCTTTTGCATTGTAAATCTCCTCTAGGTTTAAGGTCGGCAGCACTTAACGCACCACCAAACTGGACCTCTCATGTATGAGAAGCTGAACGAATGATCGCAAACGCGCCCCTCATCGGGCAACCTTGACACGACACTCAGCGGAAAATGAAGCGCATTTTGTTGTGAAATTGCAACAACCCGGTCCGGGCGAAGCTCTGCAAAACCCACGACGCGGCTGGCCCCATTGGAAGAACGGCGACCCGGCAACCCCATTGCGGCAAGAACCTTCGTGAAAATGCGTTAAATGCCTCGATAATTCACACTTCCGATCAGGCGAATGGGCACACAATGCAGAAGCTCTGTTCCGTGACCAGGCGAACCGGCTCGAGATTTTGAAAGGACTCATCCCCGCGAAGGATGTGATTTGCGCCCTTCCCGCATGCGGAAGGAGTCGAAACGAAGGACTCTCCCGACAGCGCCGCCGGAGAATTCTGTCACCGGAAACCCGATTCCCTGCCGTCTTTTCCCCCTCTGGACTCGGCGGGTAGACAAAAGCTGCAGGCCATACCCACGCGGCCGGCGGATGCCGGGGAAAACGTGTGGAGTTCGGGGGGGATTGCAGTGGGGATGTGATATTTGTTGCTGGGTCCTGCGCTTGCTAATGCCGGGGCGGGTCAAAGATGGCGGCGAGCGAAGGGGCCGAAAGGATCGCTTCACCCCAAGCTTCAAGCTCGACCTGCGTGGCGTGAGCGAGCCGGTCGGCTATAGCCGCAGGCAGGGGACCGAAGCGGCGTTCCATCTGTTTGCTCAGGAGTCTGGCCTCGCCTTCGGTTTGGCCCTTTTGAATGCCCTGTTGCATGCCCTCTTGCATCCCCTTTTGCAAGCCCTTGCGGGTTGCTTCGTCAAACCAGCTTTCGATACGCTCGGCGAGCATGGTGTCTGCCTCCAGAAGGTCATTGATACGGTCGATTTCCTTGATGC
Organism: Betaproteobacteria bacterium; assembly: GCA_025997075.1. Classification (GTDB taxonomy): domain Bacteria; phylum Pseudomonadota; class Gammaproteobacteria; order Burkholderiales; family Rhodocyclaceae; genus Propionivibrio. The sequence goes on from BNUC01000040.1 coordinate 14,151, forward strand.
TAGTGGAACTGGTCTTGCGGCGCAACAGGCGTTTGATCAGGAGCGTGAACGTGCGGCGCATCGGGAGTTGTTCCGGGTCGCGCAGGAGGGTGTCGAGGGCCTGGATGATATGGCGCAGGTCGTCCGGGGTGCGGCTGTGTTCGAGGCGGAAGAGCGCTTCGACGGCCGTGCGTACCGAATCGGCGGGATGCAGCTTGAGCCGGGCTTCGTCGATCAGATGGTAGGCGAGTCGGGGCCGGTAGGCGTCGAGTCCGGGCGGGGCGGCGGCAAAAAGCTTGGCGACTTCGGTCGGCGCCCGCCAGGGCGGCAGGCCGTTGTAGAGCACCAGCGGCAGGATGGGGGGCAGGCGTCCTTTGGCGAGATCGCCGCGTTTGACCAGATCCTGGGCCAGCAGGCCGAGGTAGACCAGCATGCGCAGCGCCATCCAGGGATCGGGCTCGGACTGGAATTCGAGCACCAGATAGACCCACAGCCAGCGATCTTTCAAACGCAAGCGCCAGACCATATCGTCGTGACGCTGTTTCTGGCTTTCGGCGACGTAGCTGCCGTTGATGCGTTCCAGGGTGGAAAAATCGGCCTCGGCGATCCATTCGCCCGGCACCCAGTCGCGCAAGAGATCGCGCACCATCTGCGGATGGGAAAAAAGCAGCTTGTAATCGCTATCGTTATCGCCGGGCATGACGGGATTGTAACAGACGGCCTGGCCTGCCCTACACTCGCGCGGCAATGGAACCACGGATTACACGGATTGACACGGAGAGCAGGGAGAATGATGTTGGGGTTCGTTCCACTCCCCCCAAGCTATACAGGCTGGGGGAACAGTCAGGCGGCGTTTTTTTAGGGGTACTCATGGGTTTTTATCCAAACGCGAGCGTTATAAAAAAACCCCCGCCGGAGCGGGGGTTTGGGGCCAAGGGTCGGGCGTGTTGCTGACCCGAACCAGGGAGGTGAGGCTTAGACCAGAATCACGGTCTCAGCATCCCAGTAGCCATCGGTGAGCGCTTGGCCACCGAAGTCTACATAACCGATAGTGCCAATCAGGGTGTCACGCACCAACCCGCCCGTGGTGCTGGTGAAGTTGGCCGTACCACTTCCTAGCGTACCCACCGCACTATCTTGCCAGAGCTCAATCTTGTAGATACCACCACTAGCTTCTGCGACGGAGACGTAATAAGCACCTGCGTTCACAGTGCCAGTTATATCCACCGCCGCACCTGCGATACTAGTCAGCGCAACCCTATCGATTATGCCATACGCACTGGTCGTGAGGAAGGCGGCAAACACACCGAAACCATCCCGGCCGGCATTGCTGAAGTCCAGGTAGTCTTGGCCGTGGTTGTTGGCGTCGTTGATCGCGAAGTTCACCACAGTGGTATACCCCCTGTCGCTCCCATCGTCGAGCCCCGTGAACTTGATGGTGTCGTGGCTGTTCTCACCCGTGCTCAAGACGATCACGTCATGGGCGTTAGCAAAGCCGTTATAGTCAGCAGGAAGTATGCCCGCATGATAGCTCTTGCCAGCGTCAATCACGTTGTCAGAGACATGATCGGAATCGTAACCGTTGATAGAAACATTGTTGTAGGTGGCAAATACCGAGCCGTAGTCAACAGCGAGCTTGGTTAGTAGTGCGGTGGCGTTAGGGTCGCCGGAAGCGGTACTTTTAATAAAGTTCGCCAGGTTTAACGCCTGGCTTGCCGGGTCGCCGGTGCCGATTACATTATTGAAATCTGAAATCGCATCGGCACGAACAGCTCCCTTATAGTTCACCAGATAATCGACATACGCATTCTTGAACCCGGTCACATCCTGAGTAGTCAGATCGGTTGCGGCGGGCCCAGTAATGGTGACCACCAGATCATCAAGCGCATGCACGCCATCCGACAGCGCCCGCACGACCAGAGTGGAGCCGACGCTTTCTTCGGCGATGAGGAGCTTGGAGAGCACCGGGTCGACGTTGATGGCTTTCGTGATGGCCTGGTTGATTTCATGGTCGCTCGTCCGGTAGTTGGTGCTCGGAATCACGATCGCCTTACTCACGTAAGTACCGCTCTCGACATCTTCGAACGTGACCTGAACCTTGAACTTGTAGAGCCAATGGAGGTCGTTAACGTCGGAGGTCAGACGTGCAATGCTCGGATCGGCCGCGTTGAATATCCAGGTGGCGCGACCGGTGGAACCGGCTGCCTCCTCGGGCGTATTCGCAATAACCAGATGGCCGGTGTTGTCGGCGTAGTAGGTGTCGTTGCCTTTGCCCAGATCAATGATCCAGTCGCCGGAACCGAAGGTGTTGACCACGTCGTCGCCATCACCCGCGTTGATGTAGAGATTGGCGTTCAGCTTGCTGTTGATATACCAGGGGGCGTCGCCAGCATAGGCATTCGCGAGCTCATAGAGATACTCTGCATTGTAGATCGCGGTGCTGATGAGGTCGTTACCGGCTTCGCCGTAGATCTTGAGGTTGAAGTCCGCAAAGGTGGTGGTGCCGGCCTTGAGGAGGTTCGCGGACGAGATGGCGAGATCGAGCACGTCGTCGTTGGTGCCCAGATCATAGACGAAATCAAGGTCATCGGCGGCGGCAATCTTATCCGCCTGATCTTTGAGGTCCAGGTACTTCTTGACCACATTTTCGGTGAGGATGGCGTTGATCTTGATATTACCCAGGAAGTCTTCGTCCCAATCTTCATCAATCCGACCGTGGGTATTGATGTGAGCATCGGCCTTGGTGATCGAAGCGTCAAAAATGCGCACGTCGGTGAAGGCGTAGCCGTTGTACTGGTCGTCCGTGGCGCCATCAATGTATTGATCGGTGAGAAAAGTGCTGGTGCCCCACCATTTTTCAAGATACTCGCTGTTCGTATAGGGACCGACATTCTTGGTGCCGGAGAGCTCATTGATCAGCGTATGGATGTTGGTGTTGCCCTGCGCAATCAGGTCGCCCGGACGCTCTTTAATAGGAGAGTCGTCCTTTTCGCGCTGTTCGTAGGCGCCGGGGAAAATATAAGTGCTGCCGTCGTTGCGAACGTAGACTTCCTGCAGGGTGTTGTTGGTGGAGGAGATGACTTCCAGTTGACTGTCGCGGCCAACGGTGATGTCGAACTGTTGCACGCCCTTGGAGGTGGAGGTTTCACCGGTGGACAGACCGCCGATGACCAGATCGCCGCCCTTGGAGCCACGGCCGACGTAATCAAGGAAGATGTCGCTGGTGACCAGGCTGTAGTCGGTGGTAGATGCTTTCGTGGTGTCCTGCACAGCGGCGAGGGCATTATCACCTGGATTATACATCGTGCCGCTACTGCCCCACTGACCATTATCCAGCGGTATATTTGTCAGCGTCACGGTGATGTAATAAGGCGCTACGCGCCCATCCACTTTATCTACAATGATGTCTTGTTCATGTAATTTTACATTTATCAAATCACCATTCTTGTTCTTCGCGAGAAGGTTGTTGATAAGATTTTGCGTGAGAGCATGAAGGCCATCCGCGATATCTTTGTCCGAGAGCACGATTTCTTTACCATGCTCAATGCCGTATAGGAAATTATCAAACAGCGTTTTATAGGTGGCGTTTGTCCCTCTGAAGCCATCAATTCCTGTTCCGCCTTTGGTCAGGTCGACCGCGTAATTAACTCCGTCAATCTTCAGAATCACTCGGTCATAGACGTTGTCTTGTAACAAAGTGTGTTTGTCTGACCCAGGAAGATAATAATAACGGTCTATCACGGATAAAGTAAGCAAACCCCGGGTCGTTATCGAAGATTCCTCGTTGCGCAATGAGGGTTGATCAAAATAGACCGCATAGTCGACGTGACCCGGATTGGAATCCACGAAGGCGATGGTGACGTCCTTGGTGATTTGGTTGTCCTGGATGCGAACGTCTTCGATCTTGATGTCGGTTCTGCTGTTGTTGCTTTCCAGCCAAAGCTCGCCGCTGGTGCGGCCGGCATCGTAGGTGGCGCCGTCGGAGATGTTGTTGTCCTGACCACCAGGAGCGCCAACCGTGTTGACGTGTTGGCCCGTGAGGACGATTTTTTCAACATTCTTGACGGTGGGGGCAATGCCTTCGTTGTCGTCGCCAATGGTGATGTGCAGGGTGTCGTAGCCGTCCTTGCCGTCGATTATGGTGTTGTCGCTGACCGAACCGACACCGGCCTCGAAGTAGTTGTCACCATCGTTGCCCGAGAAGGTGGGATGATCGCCAATATAGATGAAGCCATTAGCCTGAGCCGTAAGGATCAGATCGCCCGCGACGCTGCCGATGCCAGCGATCGCGCTATCCTTGCTGGCGTCGGAGGCGCCCACGTTGGAGAGCCAATACTTGGCGACTGCGGCCACGTTGTCACCGCCGGATTCATAGGAGAACTTGGCATCAGCATGGGTCAGCAGCCCGAGGTAGTTGGTGAATGACCTGGCGGCGGTCGCCTTGTTGGTGATGGTGGTCAGATCCTTGGCATCCGTGTCGCCCGCGTTTTTGAGAATGGTCCACGCGACGTTATCGATGGTCACATTGCCCGCATCGAGTTCGCCCACCCAGTAGTCCAGACCTTCTTCTTCGGCTTCACGATCAAACAGGTTTTGATAAATCGCGCGGACGATCTGGGTGTTGGTCTTGCCGGTGTATTGGGCCGTGTATTCAGGAGCGTCCTTGAATAAGCCCAGCAACTGTTCCACCGTCGCCGTAGAGGTCGAAGACCAGTAGGCCAGACCCGTGGGATCGGCTGGACGATTGAAAAATGCGATGTACGCCTGTTGAATTTGCGTGTCAGTTAGTGCCATGTAAAACTCCTTCGAAGGAATTAAAGAAGTGTCTGTATGGCGCTTCGTTACTGGGAGTCAGGCAGGAGAACAGAGGCGTATACTGTCAAAAATACTGTCAAATTCGATGATCGATGGGCTGTTTCGGCATGCGGATGCTCCCCTCATCCGGCCTTCGGCCACCTTCTCCCCGCGGGCGGGGAGAAGGGGAATAACTCTCCTCGCCTGCTTGCCGCGATGGGTTTGGCGCAGGTTGGCGCACGCCGGAATCCTGAATTCGGAAATTTGATGAACGATTCCGGGGCCTGACTTTCGCCGGGACGACGGGTCACGCTGCCGCACAGCGGGTCTTATTCGGCTTTGGTGATATTTCCGGTCTTGAGTTTGTCGAGGTAATCGGCCCAGACTTGCATCATTTCCTGACGTTGTTTCAGATAGCGGGTACGGTTGTACGCCGTCCCCAGAATATCGGGCACGATATGGGCCAGTTGATGCTCGATCACTTCCGGCGGAAAACCCAGTTCTTCCGCCAGCAAGGTGCGCGCGGTCGCGCGGAAGCCGTGGCCGGTGACTTCGGTCTTGGTGTCATAGCCCAGGATCTGCAATGCGCGATTGAACGAGGGATGACTCATCGGGTGGTTGTGGCGCACGTTCGAAAAGACCCATTCACTATGGCAGGTCAGTCTGAAAAGCTCGCGCAGGATCGTGACCGCTTGTCGTGATAAGGGGACGAGATGTTCTGTCCGGGTCTTGGTGACGATATATCGCCATTCGCTTTTTTCAAGATCGATGTCTTTCCAACGGGCCTTCCTTAGTTCCCCAGGGCGGACGAAGACCAGAGGCATGAGCATGATCGCCGCGCGCACGACAGGACTTCCGGTGTATGTCTCGGCGGCGCGAATGAATTCTCCGACCCGTGCGGGGTCGGTCAAGGCCGCCATGTGTTTCGATTCGGTTTTCTTGAGTGCCTTGTTTAACGAGGGGCTGGGGTCGTATTCGATACGTTCGGTTACGATGGCGTAGCACATGATTTGAGAAATACAGCCCTTGGCTTTGCGCACTGTGTCGCCCAGACCGCGCGCTTCGAGACGGCGCAACACCCTGAGCACGTGGGTCGCCTTGACATCGGCGATAGGCATGTCGCCAATGACTGGAATGATGTCGCGCGCCAGTGTTGAGCCTATCCTGGCCTGTACGGAAGGGGAGACGCCCGGCTTCCAGCCTTCGTACCATTCGCGCGCTACCACGGCGAAGGTGTTCGCCGCGCTTTTCAGTTTCGCCGTTTTCCACGCCCTGCGTTCGGTACCCGGGTCGATCCCTTGTGCCAGCAACTTGCGCGCTTCGTTGCGCCGCAGGCGGGCTTCCTTGAGGGGTACTTCAGGGTAGGTTCCCAGCGACAGCGTCAGGCGATGCGGTTTATTCGTGCCTGGTTTGAAGCCGTGGCGGTAATCGAAGCGCCACAACTTGCCGCCTCTGACCGTAACCAGCAGATAAAGCCCTCGATCATCAGCCTTGCGGTAGTTGTTCGCGGCTGGCTTGGCCGCGCGGATCTCGGCATCGCTCAGAGCCATGACAGTACCCTTTGGAACTTATTTCAGTAGTGGGAGATATTTTTGCTGATAAAAGTTTCAAAAAGTTTCATCGAAATGAAAAAGGGGAACGGGTTGAAGGGCTACGGGATGAGTCGTTTCCGTGGCATTCCCGTTCGCCTGGAGAAACTTGCCGAAACCTTTATCGCCATGTTGCTTCCGCTTGCGGGGATCATCATCCGGCGTGCAACCAAGCTGCTGAAAAAGGCTCCTGGATGGGTGACGGCGTGTACTGTCAAGTGTACTGTCAAATTCTGTCCGGTAGGAGGGAAAAGCTTGCGAATGATCGGGGTTGGAACAGCAAAATTCGTTAAGAGAATCGGGGGCTTGTCCGCTTCGTGCCCCCTCTTTCCCAAGCCCTTCCGCTTGCGGAAAATGGGAGGAATTCTTGTTTTGTGCGCTGGCCCTCAGCCGCCCCTTCGGGGCACCCTCTCCCGCGAGCGGGCGAGGGGAAGACTCTCCCTTCTCCCCGCTCGCGGAGTATGCGAGGCCAAGGTGGCCGAAGGCCGGATGAGGGGGCGCCCGTGCTTGGAGCAGTTTACGTGTATGGGGTAACAGGTATTATTTTTACCACGTCATGCCCGCGAAGGCGGGAATCCAGAAACGTTTGTCCGACGCAACACGTCGCCATTCCTTGATTTGCAGCCATTCTGGAAATAAGGCTCCGGATTCCCGCCCACACTCTCCGTCTCTCCCCGAGGGGAGAATGCAATGACCTCCCTTCCCATTGGGGGAAGGGTCGGGGATGGGTTGCGGGAATGACGATGAGCAGGCGTAAGCAGGAACACAGGTTCGTTGATTAAATTTCCGGATTCCGGCCTGCCCATGAATGACGCGCTGGAAAATCAGAAATTTCCACCTTCGACGATGATGTCTTCGGGATTGACGTTGCCAAAGTAGGGCTTGAGGGTGGCGTCAAACGCCTGGTGCGCGAAATTTTCTTTACCCAGCTTGACCAGCGTGTCGTTGATCCAGTCGCGCAGTTCGGTGTTGCCTTTTCTCACGGCGGGAGCAATCGGGTCGACATTGCCGATGTCGCCTACGCCAACCGAAAATCCTTTGTTTTCGTTCGCCCAGGCAAGCACCAGGGTCGTGTCTTGCGCCAGGCCAACGCCCCGGCCATCACGCAGGGCCTGGAAGGCATCGCTGATCTGGTCATATTTGACCAGTTCGATCCCCTGGACCTTGCTGAAATAAACATCGGCGGTGGTGCCGCGAATGACGATCAGCTTTTTACCTTGCAAATCCTCGGCTTTCTTGATCGGGGTTTTATCATTGCTCACCACGCCGATCGCTGTTTTGAAATAGGGCTTGGCGAAATCGACGCGCTTTGCCCGTTCCGGCGTTACGGTAAAGTTCGCCAGCACGATATCCACGCGCCCGCTTTCCAGCAGGTCGACGCGGTTGGCCGGTTCGGTCAGGGTGAACTCGATCTTGCTTTCATCGCCGAGCAATTCCCTGGCGAAACGCCGGGCAAAGTAGACGTCATAACCCTGATTCTTGCCTTCCTTATCGACAAAGCCGAAAGGCGGCTTATCGCTGAACACCGCGATTTTCAGGTGTCCCCGCGCTTTAATCGAGGCAATCGAATCGGCTGCGTCGGCGGCAACAGCCGATGTACTGGCAAAACCAAAAACCGCCGCCGCAATGGCTACAAACTTGAATAAATTTTTCATTTTCCGTTCCTTAAACATGGTATTCAAACCGGCTTAAAAATTGCCGCGCTCTTTGGGTTTGCGGTGCTGCAAAAAAATCACGGGGGGCACTGTGTTCCACCACTTTGCCACCGTCCAGAAAAAGCAGATCGTCGCCAATCGCCTTTGCAAACCCCATTTCGTGTGTCACAACAATCATCGTCATTTTGGTCGCCGCCAGCTCAAGAAGCGTTTCCAGCACCTCCTGGCTCATTTCGGGATCAAGCGAAGCGGTGATCTCGTCAAACAACATGATTCTCGGCTGCATCGCCAGCGCCCTGGCTATCGCCACGCGCTGCTTCTGTCCGCCGCTCAACTCCCGCGGATACGCGTTACGCTTGACTTCAAGCCCCACGCGCCGCAACAACGTCATCGCAATCTCCTCGGCTTCCTCCTTTCCCTTGTTTTGAACCTTGATAGGCGCCAGAGTGACGTTGTCAATCACCTTGAGATGATTGAACAGGTCGTAGCTCTGAAACACCATGCCAATATGCGAGCGCACCCGCCGCCAATCCGTACCCGCGCCCAGGCGCTCGCCGTCGAACACAATCTCGCCGTCATCGACCGGTTCCAGCCCGTTGATGGTGCGCAGCAAGGTACTTTTCCCGCAGCCGCTGGCGCCGATAATCGTTAACACCTTGCCCTCGTCCACGGAAAAATCGATGCCGTCGAGGACCACGTGAGCGCCGAAACTCTTGCGCAGATTTTTTACACTCAAAATCTCGCTACTCACTGCACGCTCCATTTCGCTTCCAGCTTTCGCGACAGAAGCGCAACGGGAAAGCAGATCAAAAAGTAGATAATGAAAATCAGGCCATAGATCCAGAAGGCGGCGGTCGCGTTGGTCAGGATCGTCGCTTCGATCAACTGCTGCCCGACTTTGAGCACCTCGACGACCGTGATCAATACCAGGAGCGGCGTGGTTTTGATAATCCGCGTGGCCAGGTTGATCGACGCTGGTATCAGGCGGCGGATGGCTTGAGGAATCAGGACAAACAGATAGATTTGCAATCGGCTCAGTCCCAGCGCCGCCGCGCTCTGCGTCTGGTGAGTCGGCAAGGAGCTTATCGAGGCGCGGACAAGATCGGCCATCTCCGCCGTCCCCCAGATCGAGAAGACCACGATTCCCGTCGTTTCACCGCCCCAATTCCAGCCAAACCACTTGGCAAAGCCGAAAAAGAAGAGGAAAAGCCAGACCAGTTGCGGCACGACACGGATCGCCTGAAGGAAAATCTGGTAAGGAATCTGCACGATTTTGCTGCGATTGAGCGCGATCACGCCAAGCACCATTCCAAAGATAAGCGCGAAGATGATCGTAATTACCGCAATCCGCACCGTGACGGCCAATCCCTCGGAGAGCCGCGCCAGATTTGCGGTGTCAGACAGAATTTCAATGCCCGAAAACAGCATACTTCACCCTCCGCTCCAACCACCACACCGCAAGGCAAATCGGCGTCAGCAAAATCAGGTAAGTGATGACCAGCATGATCAAGGCCTCGGCAGTCTCGTAGTAAAGCGAAATCAGATCTTTCGCCACCGCCACAATATCCGTGACCGCCACCACGCTGACCACGCTGGTTTCCTTGAGCAAAAAAATCACATTCGCCCCGATCGCGGGCACGGCGGAAATCAGGGCCTGCGGCAAAACCACATACCTCACCATTTCGTAGCGACTCAAGCCGAGACTCAAGGCGCTCTCGACTTGCGAACGTTCCACTGCCTCCAGACCCGCCCGGAAGGCTTCCGCCATATACCCGCCGCCGAGGAAGGCCAGCGCAATCACGGCGCAAGGCAGCGCTTCCACCTTCAGCCCGAAGTGAAGCAAAAACAACTGCACGAGCAACGGCGTATTGCGCGAAACCTCGATATACGCCTTGATGGGTTTACCCAAAAACGGCAATTTAAGGTAAAGGGAAAACGCGCAGGCCGCGCCGATCACGGTCGCCAGTAAAATCCCGCTCACTGCAATCCAAAGCGTTGTCCACGCCGCATTGACAAAGAGCGGAATACTCTCAATCATATTTTGGTAATCAAGTTCCATTGCCCGTCAAATCATTCGCCTGGATAATTATTAGAATCATACTGAATAAGCCAGCGATTGAAATGATCGAAAATGAATATGCTTATGCGCTCCGGAATATATCCGAACAGGCAATAGTCGATGAGTACCGTGACTGTACCGGCGTAGCTATCGCCAGTGTGACGCCCGATACTCCGTCGTCCCGGCGTAGGCCGGAACACGGTTCATTCATCAAATTTCTGGATTCCGGCCTACGCCGGAATGACGGGTGGTTGAAACAGACCGCCGGAGAGCGCCGAGGGCTTGCGTTCAGGCACGTTCCGATGGCGGGGCGACCTTGAACACCTCGGGGAGCGTCGTTAATCCGGCCGCTATCTTCATCGCGCCGGAAATACGCAGCGGTTTCATGCCTTCGCGGTAGGCAAGATCGCGGATTTTCGCGATATCCGCGTCCTCGTTGATCAACTCCTTCATGTTCGACGACAGCAAGAGGATTTCGTACAGCCCGATACGCCCGCGATAGCCGGTCATGCGGCAATCCAGGCAGCCGACCGGGTGATGAAAGTGGGTGGGGCGGTTGGCTTTCCAGGGCGCGACCAGCCGGTCCCACATGGCGTTGTCCTCAGCCGTCGCCGGCCTCGCTTCTTTACACGACGGGCAAAGCACACGTACCAGACGCTGCGCCATCACTCCCAGCAGGGTCGCGCCGATCAGGTACGACGGCAGTCCCAGGTCAAGCAGCCGGGTCACCGCCGACGGCGCATCGTTGGTATGCAGCGTCGACAGCACCAAGTGCCCGGTGAGCGCCGCCTGGATGGCCACTTCGGATGTTTCCAGGTCGCGGATTTCGCCGACCATGATGATGTCCGGATCCTGCCGCATCAGTGCGCGCACCCCTTCGGCGAAAGTCAGGTCGATGACCGTCTGCACCTGCATCTGATTGAAGGTCGGTTCGACCATTTCGATCGGGTCCTCGATGGTGCAAACGTTGACCTCCGGCGTCGCCAGTTGCTTTAACGTCGAATAGAGCGTCGTCGTCTTGCCGGAACCCGTCGGACCGGTCACCAGGATGATCCCGTTCGGCTTGGCCGCCATCGCTTCCCAGCGCTTGCCATCATCATCCGAAAAGCCGAGTTCGGAAAAATTGCGCATCAGCACTTCCGGATCGAAGATGCGCATCACCAGCTTTTCGCCGAAGGCTGTCGGCAGCGTCGACAAACGCAGTTCGGCTTCCATGCCGTCGGCGGTACGCGTCTTGATGCGCCCGTCCTGCGGACGCCGTTTCTCGACGAGATCCATGCGCCCGAGAATCTTGATGCGGCTGACCATCGCGGCCATCACGCTCATCGGAATCTGGTACACCTGGTGTAGCACCCCGTCGATGCGGAAACGAACGAGCCCCAGTTCGCGCCGGGGTTCGATGTGAATGTCGCTGGCGCGCTGCTCAAAGGCGTACTGCCACAGCCAGTCAACAATATTGACGATATGCTGGTCGTTGGCGTCGAACTGGCGGTTGGTGCGCCCCAGTTCGACGAGCTGCTCGAACGACGACAGCCCGCCACTCTGATTCCCCTGTTGGGCCGCTTTTTTGACCGAACGCGCGAGGTTGTAGAACTCGACCAGGTAGCGCGCGATGTCGAGCGGATTGGCGATCACGCGCCGGATGCGCTTCTTGGCGATGGCCCCGATTTCCTTTTCCCACTCGCGCAGGAAGGGCTCGGCGGTGGCGAAGACAACCTCGCTGGCGTCCACATGGACGGCCAGGATGCCGAAACGAGAGGCATAGGCGCTGGAAACAACATCGGTCACCGAGGTGAAATCGACCTTGAGCGGGTCGATATGGAAATACTCCAGTCCTACCTTGGCGGCGAACCACTCGCCCAATTCATCCAGCGTCAGTACCCGGAACGGCGCTTTCAGCGACTTCCATTTTTTTTCGGCGATGATCGCCAGCGGGTGCGAGCTTATGCGTCTCAAGCGGGTTTCGGTAACCAGCTCCTCCGCCTCCCCCTTGACGACCATGCCGTCACCCACCAGCAGGCCGAGCACCTCCTTGACGGTCAGGCGGTGGTCCGGCATAACTTTGCCGGAATGTTCGGCTCTGCCGTGATGTTCGGCTTTACCGGGATGCTCAGCTTTGCTTGAATGTTCAGCTTTGCCGGAATGTTCGGCCATGATGTTCGATTCGGAAAAACGATTCCCAGACTATACCCGTAGATGTGTGGCTAGGGTAAGCGAAGCGCAACCCGACGAAGGACTCCTTCCCACAAGGGGAGGAGTCCCGCCACCTCAATCAAGGCGCAATGATGACTTTCATCAGCCCTGGTTCGCCTTTATACAAACGCTCGAACCACGCCGCCGCCTCGGTGAGCGGGGCGACGGCCGAAATCATCTCATCGACCTTCACCCGACCGTTGGCGATCATGTCCAGGCAGGCCGGGTATTCGCCGGCGGAGGCGCACGAACCGGTGATTCTGATCTGGCGCGTGATGATGACCTGCAAGGGCACTTCGACCTTCGTCGCGAGATTGCCCACCAGGACGACCTGCCCGCCCTTGCGCACGCTGCGGATAGCCGTGTCGATCGTTGAGGTGATGCCGACGGCTTCGAGCGCCACATCCGCGCCGCGACCGTGCGTCAATTTTTTAATCTTTTCGAGGATTTCGGGGTCTTTGCCGTTGAACGCGTGATCCGCGCCGAACTTCAAGGCCGTATCGAGACGCGACTGGTCAAGGTCGACGGCGATGATTTCACCGCATCCCTTGATCCGCAACGCCTGCACGATGAACAAGCCAATCATGCCGCAGCCGAAGACAACCGCGCTGTCGTTAATCTCGATGTCCAGCAGGCTGACACCGTGAAAGGCCACGGAAACCGGCTCGACCATGGCGGCCTGCGCGAAACTCAATTTTTCCGGCAGGTGGTAGAGAATCGATTGCGGCACCGCCACATATTCGGCGAAAGCGCCATGCTGCCGGTATTCGCCGCACGAGACGCCGAGCACCTTGCGATAGTCGCTCAGATTGAAGACCCCTTTTTGCGAATAAAAGTCCGGGCGCAGCACGATGGTCGAATCGAAAGTGACGCGCTCGCCAATCTTCCAGTCGGTGACCCTGCTGCCGACGCGTTCGATCACACCGGCCGCTTCGTGCCCCATGATGATCGGCGGAATCCGGCGTCCGGTGCTGCCGTCGATGCCATGAACATCGCTGCCGCATATGCCGCAGGCTTTCACGCGAATCAATACGTCATCTTCGCCGATTTCCGGCACGGGAACGTCTTCATATGAAAATTGCTTATATTCTTTCAGAACG
>BNUC01000041.1 GCA_025997075.1 Betaproteobacteria bacterium
GCGGCTCGGGGTCTGGCAGACGGTCACGAGGTCGACGTCCGGCTGGATCGTGGCTGTTGGCGCGCCGATCGATGAAAGCCCGGTCAGAAGCGCGCAGTTGGGGCTGCTCATCTCCAGCGGGATTTTCCTGATTTGCGGTATCGCCCTCGTCGTTTTCATCTCCCGTGAGGTAGCGAAACCGTTCAAGAAACTGGAAGTTCAAAACCAGGATCTCATGGAACTCAACGCGGAAGTTGCCGCCGCGAACGAGGCCAAGAGCCGTTTCCTCGCCAACATGAGCCACGAGATGCGCACGCCGATGAACGCGATCATCGGATTGTCCGAGCTTTTGCTGGGCGAAGACGAGGTCAGGGGCGAGGTACGCGAGAGCCTGGACAAAGTACATGGCGCGGGTGTGACGCTGTTGAACATCGTCAACGACATTCTGGATATTTCCAAAATCGAGTCCGGGAAATTCGAGCTTGTCCCGGTGATCTACGATTTGCCGAGTTTCATCAACGATACGGTGACACTCAATATCATGCACATCGCCGAAAAGCCCATCGTCTTCAAGCTGTCGATTGACGAAAACCTGCCCAGCCGGGTGCTCGGTGACGATCTACGGATCAAGCAGGTGTGCAACAACCTGTTGTCCAACGCCTTCAAGTACACCCGGGAAGGTCTTGTGGAGTGGCGTGTGTCTTCCGAGCGGGATGGCGAGAATGTATGGATGACTTTCGTGGTGAAAGACACCGGCATCGGTATCAAGCCCGAGGATATGGAGAAGCTCTTCTCCAACTACAGTCAGGTCGATACAAAATCCAATCGCAAGATCAGAGGGACAGGGCTGGGGCTCGTGTTGGCCAGGCGCATGATCGAGATGATGGACGGTCAGATCATGGTGGAGAGCGAATACGGCAAGGGTAGCACTTTCACGGCGCGTTTCCGGCAGAAATTCGTGACGGATGTGCCGATTGGCCGGGAAGTCGCGGAAAGCCTGATGAGTCTGCGTTATTCCGAGAATCAGCGCGACTCCAGGGCAAAACTCGTGCGGGTGCGCATCCCTTACGCGAAAGTTTTGGTGGTCGACGATGTTCAGACCAATCTGGACGTGGCGCGCGGCATGATGAAATCTTACGGGATGCAGGTCGACTGCGTGATGAGCGGCCGGCAGGCGGTCGATCTCATCCGCAAGGCGGAAGTCAGATACAACGCCATTTTCATGGATCACATGATGCCGGAGATGGACGGCATCGAAGCCGCGCGGATCATCCGGGAAGAGATCGGCACGGACTACGCGAAGAACATCCCCATCATTGCGATGACGGCCAACGCGATTGCAGGCAACGAAGCGATGTTCCTGAGCAAAGGCTTCCAGGCCTTCATTTCCAAACCCATCGACATCATGCTGCTGGACGCGGCCATCCGGTACTGGATACGCGACAAGGAACTTGAGAAAGAACTCGTCAATCAGCAGGTTGAAGTAGAAGGGCAAAAGCTCCTGGATCTGCGCAGCGGTCAGGAAAGGCGCGACGGCGATGATCGAAGAGCGAACAAAGCGGCTGAAAGTGTGAGCGGTCTCGACACACAAAGCGGCGTCGAGCGTTTTGGCGGGGACGAGGGGATTTACAACGAAGTTCTGGCGTCTTACGCGCAAAATACCCCGCCCCTGCTGGAGAAGCTGCGCGCCGTGACGGTTTCAAGCCTCGCGGAGTATGCCATTACCGTGCATGGCCTCAAGGGCGTCAGCCGCAGCATCTGCGCGGAAGATATCGGCGCGCGCGCGGAGGCGCTGGAACACGCGGCGAAGGCTAACGATTTTGCCTTTGTCGAAGCGAATAACGCCGCGCTTTTACAGGCGACAGAGGCGCTCATCGCGCAGATTGGCGATTTTTTGTCAGGGGATCAGGTGTCAGGGATCAGGGATCAGGGATCAGGGATCAAAACCGAACGGAGGGTTTAGGGGTTCCTGGGAGCGCGGGCGTCCCGCCCGCTGGTTTAGAAGAGCGGGCGGGACGCCTGTGCTCCCAGGGGGTCAGGTATCAGTAATCGGGCCTACGCCGAAAATCGTCCCGAAGAAACACGGGGAGCATGAACAGGCGTTTGCTTTCCCTCTCCCCTTGTGGGAGAGGGTGCCCTGGCAGGGGCAGGTGAGGGGGAGGATTGGGCTTATTCCGGCTCTGTTTCGCGCTGAACCGCCGCCCCCTCTCCTGCCCTTCGGGCATCCTCCCCCACGAGGGGGGAGGACGATGGATCGCCATACTCTGCGGGAAGTGTCATGCAATTGCCCTGTTGCTAAACCAGAGATCAGGTATCAGTGTCGAAAATGGTGAAATTTTCATATCAATAAAATCAATAGCTTAAGTGGTGTTTCTTGAGAGGAATCAGGGATCAGGGATCAGGGATCAGGGATCAGGGATCAGGGATCAGGGATCAGGGATCAGGGATCAACCCCGAGCTGGCACACGCCCCATCGGGGGGCAGCGACCCGTAGGGGAGCGTGGGGGCGGTCAAAACCCGCCGCCGTCATTCCGGCGCAAGCCGGAATCCAGTACGTTCTTTCCAGCCGGAATGGCTGCCCAAAGGATTGCGGCGCGTTGCGCCGGGAGGATACGCTTCCGGATTCCGGCTTTCGCCGGAATGACGAGGTAAAAAATAGCGGCTGTCAGCACATAAGCGAAAACTGCTCCAGGCCGAACCGGGTCCTGGCGCAATCATCGTGTTGAAACTGGTTTGCTGAAGAGTGAAGAACTTGGGTTTTTCGAGGCGCTCTTGAGGAGAACACGGTCTATGGAATCAGCTTCTTTTCCACCGCGATACGAATCAGGTCGGTCATATTACCGGCATCCAGTTTGGTGTAGAGGGCGTTGACGACAAGTTTGACGGTGTTGATCGAGAGGTTGTGGGCGATAGCGATCTCGGAGCGTGACAGACCCTGACACAGGTCGGCCAGCACCTCGGTTTCCCTGGGCGTAAGCGCGACCTTATCACCGAGCTGGTGCGCCTTCTTGTAGGCCGCGATCACGAGTTGCAGGCGTTTGGCGTACGTCGCCGACTTGCGGTTGATGAGTTGCAGCCAGGCGCGGGGAATGCCGGTGTTCCTGTCGCGCATCGCCGCGATCGTCAGCGTTCGCATGTCCTTGCCGAGTTCGACAAACGGCATGATGATCCTGTTCGAGAGTGACATCTTGTAGGCCTCTCGCAAGGCGGTCAGGGCTGCGACACGGTCTTTGACCTGGTAATGGCAAGCTGCTTCCATCGCTTTAAGCGTGACGCGAACGAACAGAAGCTTTTTCAGCCTGATGTTGCCCGAGATGAACGCGAGCAGGGGATGATAGCGCCTGGTAACGTAATAGTATTTCACCTTGGCGAGATTGGTGGAACCTTCCACGAATTTTGGCAGGTCGCCTTCCTCGAAGTCGACCTTCAACCAGTCCGGGACGACTTGCGGCTGACCGATCGCCAGATGATACCAACTCGTTATGAGATCGAACCTGGCATGGCCGTTAATGTAATTCAGCTCTGCGACCAGGGTTTCAAGTTCGCGAATATGCCGTTCGATCCTGACGTAATCTCCTTGCGCAAGCCCGATGCGTATGAGATAAAATAGAGCCCGGCCGCGAGTGACGTATTGATTGTATTCCCGCGACATCACCAGCGCTTGTGTGACATACCGCTCCGCGCCTGGCAGGTCGTTCTGAAAGAAGTGAAATTCGCCTCTTGCCAGATCATCCAGGCCTGTCATGCGGCCGCCCATGTAATGTGCAGTGAATGGAATGCTGCGCGCCAGCGCGGAGATGAACTCTTCATGCGCTTCCTTGCGCTCCGTGCCGACCATCGATACACACGGCCCGATGCTCTGATTCGTCGTCGGACCGCTGATCGTGAAAGGATGGCGTGTGTAATGCTCGTCTGCTTTCCTGAAATAAATATCGAAATCATAAATATCCGTCACGGGCGCCGCCAGGTACCGCGTAAAGGCTATCGCCGTGTAGATGCCCGTCAACGCGCGATCGTTAAACGCAGTGACCGGCAAGGACTCGAAATGCGCCAGATATTGGCGCGCGAATGCGGCAGCCTCGTCGATCCGACGCAAACCCAACAACAGGCGCAGATGAACGGCAGGGAGAAAGACGATGCCCGCGCGTTGCTCCGCCGGCATTTTGTCAATAATACTCAGCAGGAATTCCGAGGTCACCGCCGGAATCTGCGTCGGCATGTCGTAGGCGATGCGTATGATCGCGTGGAAATGACCGGATTTCTCGTAGCAGGAGATGGCATCGATCTTGTAATCGTGTTCCTCGTACCATCGTGCCGCAATAAGATAGGTATCGTTTTTCTCCTCCTGCGTCAGCATGTCCTGCTTTTGCCGCAGATATTCGAGGAAAAGGTGGTGGAACAAATAGGCGTCGATAAAGGGATCGTAGCGCAGGTATGAGCCGATGCTCATCAATTCCGGCAATGAGCCCGGGTCGTCGGCGATCAGACGGACCAGGTCACTTGGCAGGTGGTCGGGCAGTGACAGGCGGATCAGAAGATGGCGCAGGGGCTCGGCGACATTGAAAAAAACCTCCAGTTCGAGGAGTTTGAAGATGTTGAGCTTCATCGCGGCACACGCGTGACGCACGTCATCCGGCTTGTTCTTCAGCACCCGGCTGATCAGGTCGACCGCGAACGCCCAGCCCTCCGTTTCATGACAGACGGCTGCCAGGTCCTGCGGCGATACCATGACGTCTTGCTGGCGCAGGTATTCGGCCACCTCATTCTCGGTGAAGCGCAGATCGCTTTCGGTGATGTTCGCAACCATTCCCTTGGCCTGTAGCCGGATCAGATTGATGGACGGCTCGACATGGGTGATCAGAACCGTGGTGATGTTCAGGAAATGCGAGGACACGCACCTCTCGATGAAGCGCAACACCGCTTTATCATGGATCAGGTGAAAGTCGTCGTAGACAAAGGCGTACTTCCTGCCGACCGCCACGTCTTTCTCGGGAATATGCAAGTATTTCTCGAAATCACTGTTGGTCGCGGGGAAGCCCTCCTCCATCAGTCTCACGGCGGTCTCCTTGCTGTAGATAGAGATGGCGTGGGTGAAGTTCTCCCAGAAATGCGCACTGTTGTTGTCGCTCTCGGTGAGCTGAATCCAGGTAATAACGGCGTCGTAATGCTGCAGGAAGTCATGCAGGGCGTATGTTTTGCCATACCCTGTGTCTGCGCACACCACGAGCACCTGGCTGTGCATGGCCTCAGCGAGGAGCTTGTTGAGCCGGGGGCGATGAAGATAGGAATGCAGCGCTTTCCAGAGTATTTCACCATCATGAGACATTTTAACTGTCACGGAAATTCTTCTTTCATGCCAGAAAAGTGGATAGTCTAATGCAATACACAAGTTTCGATTATGTTACGTGATTCTCATTGTTTGGGGGGTATTGTTTCGATTATGTTACGTGATTCTCATTGTTTGAGGTGTATTTTGCGATTTTATTTCCGGCTATCTTAGATTCGGGGGGCAAATTGCTTCATGCGCCGGACTGATCATCTGTTCCATGGGCATTTCTACGCCCCCACCCGATGGAGGGAGGCACAGCATGGATCCGAATCCGTGAGACGCGAGCGGGCAAATGCTTCGAGCTTCCTCAAGATTCCCGGTATCCTGCCGTTATCGTTTTCGATCATGGCAGGGACGTTCCTCTTTGGTAAGCGAAACGCATGTCGTAGCAACGAGAAGGTGTGGATAATGTCAATTCGTATCAAGGTCATTCTCGCGATCATTCTAATCGCGATAACGATCATCGTTCTCAGTCTTGGAACAGGTCAGTTTTTTGTCCGCAGCAACCTTGAAAAAACCATTGAGGACGATATGTCTGTCGTGGCGGATGTTGCGGACATGCTGGTCAGTACTAAAATCGATCTGCTCAAGGCAGACGCCGCTAACGCAGCGCGGTATCTTCTCGAATCGCCCGAAGAGGACCTGCAAAGAGTATTGCGGGAACAGGTCGAAGCCTACGCCGACTTCATGGCGCTGACGGTTATTGACCGTAACGGCATTGTGGCGGCTTATGGTACGGCGCCGACGCCTGTCGAGTTGGTCAACAGCGAGTACATACAAAAAGCCTTCGCCGGGGAAATGGTCATTTCCACCACCCGAAAAGACCCGAGCGGGGAGCTTGTATTCCATGTCTGCGTACCGATGGAAGGGCGTGTTCTGGTTGCCACTGTTCCAGGCCTATTTTTCAACGATATTCTCTCCAATTTCAGGATACATGAGGCAGGTCACATCTTTATAGTGGACGCGGAGGGCACTGTCCTGGCCAACAAACGCCTCAATTGGGTGCTGGAGCGGCACAATGCGATCGAAAAAGCGAAAACGGACAGCCAGTATGCAGTCTATGCCGAAGCTCTCAGGCGTATCCTTGCGGAGAAGCGGGGCTCGATAATTTATATCATGGAAGGCAATAAGTGGCTTTGCATCTTCAGACCGGTTAGCGGCGGCTCAAGGGGCGGCTGGTCGCTGGTCGTGGATGTTCCGCTGGGGGAAGGCCCTGTCCGCGATGTGCGTGACGGACTGTCGATTGTAGGGATAGTGTGCCTGCTGCTCAGCATTCTCGCGGCGTATTTCGTTTCCGCCATCCTTGAACGGCCCTATAAAACAATAAGAGGCCTGGTCAAAACGCTTAAAACGCGGGAGCAACTTCTGTATACCACCAATAACGCTGCCGCGGTGCTGCTGATGGGGGAAATGGAAAATTTTGATAGCGATATTGCCAATTGCATGGATTCGATAGCGCGCTACGCCGGTTTGGACAGAATGCGCGTCTGGCGGAACACCAGAAAGGACGGGGAACTCTATTGTTCGCAGGTCTATGAGTGGTCGGGGGGAGCGGGACCGCAGACCGGGAAGGAGATCACGCAAGATGTTTCATATAGCGAAAATATTCCAGGGTGGGAAGAAAAGCTGTCCGCCGGGCAGTGCATCAACGGTATTGTCCGCACTTTTTCGCAGGCGGAGCAGACGCAGTTGATACCCCAGGGGATTCTTTCCATTCTGGTTATCCCCGTATTTTTTCAGGACCGCTTTTGGGGATTTGTTGCGTTTGACGATTGTCATAAGGAACGCCTATTTACCAATGACGATGAGAATCTGCTGCATTCCGCGGGCCTGTTGATTGCCAACGCCATACTGCGCAACGAAATGACACATGATCTCGTGCGGGCGCGGGAGGAAGCGATCGCCAGCGCGGAAGCGAAATCCAATTTCCTGGCCAATATGAGCCATGAAATGCGCACGCCGCTCAATGCGATCATCGGTCTCTCACAGCTCACGCTTGATTTCGGATATCTGAACGGGAAAGAAAAGGAAAATCTGGAGAAAGTATACAATGCGGGCGTCACCTTGCTCAGTTTGATCAATGACATTCTGGACATATCGAAAATCGAATCCGGAAAGTTTGAACTCGTTCCGGGCGAATACGACACGCCGAGCCTGATCAACGACACGGTTACATTGAATATCGTGCGCATCGGTTCCAAACCCATTACTTTCCACCTGAATGTCGATGAAAACATGCCGAACAGGCTTTTCGGGGACGAACTGCGCATCAAGCAGATTTTCAACAATCTATTGAGCAACGCCTTCAAATACACCAAGGAAGGCAGCGTTGAATGGAGCGTCGCCTGCGAACAGGACGGCGACGACATGTGGCTGGTTTCCAGCATCAGGGACAGCGGTATCGGCATCCGTCCGAAGTATCTGGAAAAGCTTTTCTCCGAATACAACCAGGTGGATGCCAAAAGTAATCGTAAAATCGAAGGCACGGGACTTGGCCTTTCCATCTGTAAAAGCATGGTGGAGCTGATGAACGGCCAGATCTCGGTTGAGAGCGAGTATGGAAAGGGCAGTACCTTTACGGTACGTATCAGGCAGGGCAAGGCGAACAGCGTTCCAATCGGCGCGGAAGTCGCCAGGAATCTCGGAAACTTTCATTTCACGAATCATAAACGCGATCGCAGCGCCAAGCTGGTGCGCGCGCATATTCCTTACGCCAAGGTGTTGGTCGTGGATGATGTGTCGACGAATCTGGATGTCGCCAGGGGCATGATGAAACCCTATGAAATGCAAATAGACTGCGTCACCGGCGGACCCGCCGCCATTGAACTGATCCGTGAGGCCAAGCTTAAATACAACGCGATCTTCATGGATCACATGATGCCGGGCATGGACGGCATCGAAGCCACGCGGATTATCCGCGAGGAAATCGGGACGGAGTACGCAAAAAACATACCTGTCATTGCACTGACTGCCAACGCAATAGTCGACAATGAAGACATGTTCCTGCAAAAGGGCTTTCAGGCGTTTCTCTCCAAGCCTATCGACATTTTACGTTTGGATTTTGTCATCAATCACTGGGTGCGTGATAAAGAGTTGGAGAAAAAACTCCCTGTTGATCAGCGCAGCAACAGGGATAGAAGGGATCATATCGAAAGGAGAAGATATTTTGACAGGAGAAAGGGCAATAACTCTCTCAGATTAAGCGTCGATGGGCTTGACCTTGAACAGGGGCTGACGCGTTTCGGCAACGACGAGGAAAGATATTTGATTGTTTTGAGATCCTATGCGCTGAATACGCCGCTCATGCTTGACCAGTTGCGCGGATGCACGGCGGAAAACCTGCCAAATTACGCGATTGTCGTCCATGGGATAAAAAGCAGCAGCCGCGGCATCGGCGCGGAACTGATCGGGGCGCGGGCCGAGGTTCTGGAGGTGGCGGCGAAATCCGGCGATTTTGCCTTTGTCGACATGAAAACCGATGAATTCATCGAAGCCGTTCAAACTTTGCTCGCAAACTTATCCGCCGTGTTGCAAAAAATTGAAAGAGAAAACCCCAAGCTCCAAAAAGCGGAACCCGATGCGGATATGCTGGCCGCTTTACTGGAAGCCTGTAAAAGTTTTGACATCGACGAAGTAAACAAAGCCATGAAAGAGCTGGAAAGCTATAAGTATGAATCCGGGGGCGAGTTGGTGGAATGGTTAAGAGCACAGATAAACGTAATGGGATTCAGGCAGATTACCGAACGTTTGTCGCAACTATAAACCGAGACAGATTTCCGGCCGACCAAGAGGCCGGTTCAAGGAGTTTTTTATGAAAATCGAAACCATTGCCATTGAGAAAAGCGAACGTCAAAAAATCTTTCTGGTCGACGATAACGTGACGAATCTGAGCACCGGCAATGAGATGCTTAAAGATCAATACAAGATTTATCCGATCCCTTCAGCCGACATCATGTTCGACTTGCTGGAGGATATTATTCCGGAAATGATTTTGCTGGATATTGAAATGCCGGAGATGGACGGCTATGAAGCCATCAAGCGTCTGAAAAGCGAGCCGCAGTGGGCGGAAATACCGGTCATCTTCCTCACCTCCAGAGCAGACGAGTACAGCGAACTGGAAGGGCTCTCTCTCGGCGCTGTTGATTATGTGACCAAGCCGTTTTCCGCTCCGCTTTTAATCAGGCATATCGAGACTCATCTGACTATCGAAATGCAGAAAAAGCAGTTAAAGGAATTCAACACCCATCTGGAGGAGATGGTGCACCGGAAAACAGCGCAGATATTCAATCTGCAAAATGCGGTGCTCAGTACGGTCGCCGACCTGGTCGAGTTCCGTGACGATGCGACGGGGGGGCATGTTTACCGTACGCAGAAATATCTGAAACTCCTGCTGGACAAGTTGATCGAGGAAAACATTTATATTGATGAAATATCAAAATGGGATATGGATTACCTGCTCCCCTCGGCCCAGCTCCACGATGTCGGCAAAATCGCGATCAGCGACCTGATCCTGAACAAACCGGGCAAACTCACCGATGAAGAATTCAACATCATGAAAAACCACGTCACCATCGGTGTGGCCGCCATCAAAAGGATCGAGAAGAACACGGAAGAACACGCTTTTTTACGCCACGCGAGACTGATTGCCGGCACGCATCATGAAAAATGGGATGGCACGGGATATGCGTCCGGCCTGATCGGACAGGATATTCCGCTCGAAGGGCGGTTGATGGCGATTGCCGACGTGTATGACGCATTGATTTCGGTCCGTCCGTACAAGAAGGTGTTCAGTACCCAGGAAGCCATGCAGATCATCGAGGATGGAAGGGGCACTCATTTCGACCCCGTGCTGGTCGATGTGTTTTCCAAGGTCGCCGACAGGTTCGCGGCCGTTGCGAGAGAGATATAGGGTGAATAGAGACAGGTTTTTCGTCCGACCAAGAGACCCGGTTCAAGGAGTTTTTTTATCCGGGACAATAGGCTCCGTCAGTGAACATCACCACGTGCTCGGCCGGCAGCGGCGTCCACACTTCGTTATCGGTCAATGGCAGGGTGGCGACGAGCGCCACGCGATCGTCGGGCGTGGTTACTTCGCTGAAATCGATGGCGACATCCTCGTCCTTGAGATGCGCGACGGCGAAGGGCGCCTGACGGACGATGTAATGCAGCTCGGTCGAACGGTGGGCGAACAGGCGGCCGCCGTTGGACAGGAGGAAGTTGAACGTGCCGAATCGCCGCGTTCCCGACGTGAAGTCGTTAATGGCGGCGTGCAGGGCCGACGGGTCGGGTTCGCCGTCCGGAAACTGATTCCTCAATGTTTGCAGCAAAAGACAAAACGCCCGTTCGCTGTCGGTTTGCCCCACCGGGAGGTAGCTCCCGTCCAGATCCGGCGAATAATCGACCAGGTTGCCGTTGTGCGCGAATATCCAGTAGCGCCCCCACAATTCGCGGATGAAGGGGTGCGTGTTTTCCAGCCCGACGGGACCCTGCGTCGCCTGACGGATGTGCGCGACGACATTAAGGGAACGGATCGGGTAACGGCGCACGAACTCGGCCACGGGCGACTCGCAGGACGGTTGCGGATCAAGAAAAAGACGCACGCCCCGGCCCTCGAAAAAAGCGATTCCCCAGCCGTCGCGATGCACGTCCGTCGCGCCTCCGCGCGCCTGGAACCCGGTAAGGGAAAAACAGATGTCCGTTGGGACGTTGCAATTCATTCCGAGAAGTTCACACATGGCCCGAACCCGAAAAATTCATAACCCGAATTGGCCAACCACCAGGCGAAGTTTCGCGTAGGGCGGAAAAGCGTAGCGCCTTCCGCCGAATGTAAATACTACGCATCCCGCTCTCCTGTTTGCATCTTGGCAAACACAATCCAATCCGCCACAGCCATCCGGCGGAAGGCGCTACGCTTTTCCGCCCTACGCAAATCCTGGTTGAATTCTATCCTGCGCATATGGCCCGCGAATATGACTCCGAGAAGTTCACACATGGCCCGAACCCGAAAAATTCATAACCCGAATTGGCCAGCCACCAGGCGAAGTTTCGTGTAGGGCGGAAAAGCGTAGCGCCTTCCGCCGAATGTAAATACTACGCATCCCGCTCTCCTGTTTGCATCTTGGCAAACACAATCCAATCCGCCACAGCCATCCGGCGGAAGGCGCTACGCTTTTCCGCCCTACGCAAATCCTGGTTGAATTCTATCCTGCGCATATGGTCCGCGAATATGACTCATTTACAGCACGGCGGCGATGGACTTCGCCACGTAGTCGATATTCCCGGTATTCAACGCGGCGAGGCAGATACGCCCCGTGCCGACCGCGTAGACACCGAATTCGCTTTGCAGCCGGGCCACCTGATCGGGCGTCAGACCGGTGTAGGAGAACATGCCGCGCTGTTTGATGACAAACGAGAAATCCCGCGCGCCTTTTTCCTTGAGCTTTTCAACCAGGCTGCCGCGCATCTTCTTGATCCGCTCGCGCATGCCGGCGAGTTCGGTTTCCCACATCTGGCGCAATTCCGCGCTGGCGAGTATGGCCGCGACGAGCGCGCCGCCGTGGGTGGGCGGATTGGAATAGTTGGTGCGGATGACGCGCTTGATCTGCGACAGCACACGCGCCGTTTCGTCCTTTGACGCGGTAACCACCGAGAGCGCGCCGACGCGTTCGCCGTAAAGCGAAAACGATTTGGAATACGAGCTCGAAACGAAGAATTGCAGACCGGAAGCGGTAAACAGATTGAGCGAGAGCGCGTCCTCGCTGATGCCATCGGCAAATCCCTGATAGGCCATGTCGATAAAAGGCGTCAGGCCGCGCGCCTTGATGACTTCGATGATTTCACGCCACTGCTCTTCGGACAGATCGGCTCCGGTCGGATTATGGCAGCACGCGTGCAGGACGATGATCGAACCGGCGGGAAGCGCGGCGAGGCAGGATTTCATCGCCGCGAAATCGACGCCGCGCGTCGCCGCGTCGTAGTAGGGGTAATTTTTTACTGTGAATCCCGCGCTTTCAAAGAGCGCCCGATGGTTCTCCCAGCTCGGATCGCTGATATAGACGGCGGCGTTCGGCAGCAGACGCTTGAGATAATCGGCGCCGAGCTTCAACGCGCCGGTGCCGCCCAGCGCCTGCGCCGTCACCACCCTGCCTTCGGCGAGGAGCGGCGAATCCTTGCCGAACAGCAGGGACTGCACCTGTTTGTTGTACGCGGCGGAACCGTCGATGGGCTGATATCCCCAACTGGGCATACTTTCGAGGCGGGTACGCTCGACGGCTTTCACGGCATTCAACAAGGGAATTTTCCCGGCATCGTCGAGATACACGCCGACGACCAAATTGACCTTGTTTGTTCTGGAATCCGCGTTGAACGCTTCGTTCAGGCCGAAAATCGGATCGCGCGGGGCCAGTTCTACAGAAGAAAAAATCGAAGAAGTCATGGAAATCACTCGCATAAAGGTTAAAGGGCCGCCTGTTCGCCACAGCGGAAATTCGGCAAGGGTGAAACGACGTAAAATTCTAACATGATGAAAACAACTGATCGTTCCAATTTTTCATTCCTGGAATTTGACGAATCCCCGTTCCGCCTTTGCCTGCCTTTCGACCCGGCCGGCGATCAGCCGGAAGCCATCGACGGACTGATCGAGGGCTTGAGCGACGGCTTGTCGTTCCAGACCCTGCTGGGCGTGACCGGTTCCGGCAAGACCTTTACCATGGCCAACGTCATTGCCCGCACCGGCCGGCCGGCGCTGGTGCTGGCGCCGAACAAGACGCTGGCGGCGCAGCTCTACGCCGAGTTCCGCGAGTTTCTGCCCGAAAACGCCATCGAGTATTTCGTTTCCTATTACGATTATTACCAACCGGAGGCTTACGTTCCGGCGCGTGATCTGTTCATCGAAAAGGACTCGGCGATCAATGAGCATATCGAGCAGATGCGCCTTTCGGCGACCAAGAGCCTGCTGGAGCGGCGCGATTGCGTGATCGTCGCCACCGTGTCGTGCATCTACGGC
Organism: Betaproteobacteria bacterium; assembly: GCA_025997075.1. Lineage (GTDB taxonomy): Bacteria > Pseudomonadota > Gammaproteobacteria > Burkholderiales > Rhodocyclaceae > Propionivibrio. Next base: position 13,314 of record BNUC01000041.1, read on the forward strand.
ATCGGTGACCGGGACGAATACCACAACATGATCCTGACCATGCGCGTCGGTGACCGCATGGGGCAGCGCGGCGTCATCAAGCGTCTGGCGGAAATGCAGTACGAGCGCAATGAGCTGGATTTTCATCGCGGGACCTTCCGGGTGCGGGGCGATGTCATCGACGTATTCCCGGCTGAACACGCCGAACACGCAGTCCGCATTTCGCTGTTCGACGACGAAATCGACGGACTGCAACTGTTCGATCCGCTCACCGGGCACATGCAGAGCAAACTCGCGCGCTTCACCGTTTTCCCCTCGTCGCATTACGTGACGCCGCGCGCCACCGTGCTGCGCGCCATCGAAGCCATCAAGGAAGAGCTCGTCCGGCGCATCGAGTATTTCCACAAGGAAGGGCGCCTGGTCGAAGCGCAGCGCATCGAACAGCGGACGCGTTTTGACCTGGAAATGCTCGACCAGTTGGGATTCTGCAAGGGCATCGAAAACTATTCGCGGCATCTGTCGGGCCGCAAGGCCGGCGAGCCGCCGCCGACGCTGCTCGATTACCTGCCGAACGACGCGCTGATGTTCATCGACGAATCGCACGTGGCGGTCCCGCAGATTGGCGCGATGTACAAAGGCGATCGCTCGCGCAAGGAAAATCTGGTCAATTACGGCTTTCGCCTGCCATCGGCGCTGGACAACCGGCCGCTCAAGTTCAATGAATTCGAGGCTTTCGCCAGACAGACCATTTTTGTCTCGGCGACGCCGGCGGAGTATGAGCGGACGCATCAGGGGCAGGTGATCGAACAGGTCGTGCGTCCGACCGGTCTCGTCGATCCGGCGATCATCGTGCGGCCGGCGACGACGCAGGTTGATGATCTGCTCTCGGAAATCCGCCTGCGCAGCGCGAACAACGAACGCGTGCTGGTGACCACGCTGACCAAGCGGATGTCCGAAGAACTGACCGATTTTCTCGGCGAGAACGGTATCCGCGTGCGTTATCTGCACTCGGACATCGATACCGTCGAGCGGGTCGAGATCATCCGCGACCTGCGTCTGGGCGAGTTCGACGTACTGGTCGGCATCAACCTGCTGCGCGAAGGGCTCGACATTCCGGAAGTCTCGCTGGTCGCCATCCTGGATGCCGACAAGGAGGGCTTTTTGCGCTCGGAACGCTCGCTGATCCAGACGATCGGGCGCGCGGCCCGTCACCTCAACGGCACGGCCATCCTTTACGCCGACCATGTTACCGACTCGATGGCGCGCGCCATGGCCGAAACCGAACGGCGGCGCAACAAGCAGCTTGCCCACAACCAGCGGCACGGCATCACGCCCAAAGGCGTCACCAAGCGTATCAAGGACATCATCGACGGCGTTTACGACGCCGACGACTCGGCGCGCCAGCTCAAGGCGGCGCAACAGGAGGCCAGCTACTCGGCGATGAGCGAAAAGCAACTGACGCGGGAAATCAAGCGCCTGGAAAAGGAAATGGGCGATTACGCCAAAAACCTGGAATTCGAAAAAGCCGCCGCGACGCGCGACGAACTGTTCCGGCTCAAGGAACGGCTGTTCGGCGCGACCAGGCGGGATGAGAGTGTTGAAGAAAAATAGGGGTCATTCCGGCGCAAGCTTATGCCGCGTGCGTTTCAACCCATTCGCGCATAGCGTCATTGACCCGCGTCTGCCAGCCGCGCCCGGTGGCCTTCAAAGCGGCCAGCACGTCCGCGTCAAAGCGAATCGCCGTTTGTACCTTGGGTGAATCCTTGACGCTGCCGACGGGCCGCCCCCGCTTGCGGGCGGCGATATCCGCCGGTGTCGAAACGCGGCCATGCTCACCGCGTTTGGCTTGCCCGAGCGAACGCAGCAAGGCTTGTTCAAAGGCATCCACTTCGGGATCGGGATGGGGGAGAAGTTCACTCATCATATTGCTCCTTCAATTTCCGCAAAAATTCAGGCCGCAAGTTATCGAATTTGGCCTTGGCGTAGACCAGCGCCAGAACAATTTGCCCATCACGCCGGCGCAAGAAATAAATCACCCGCGCCCCGCCTTGCTTCCCCATGCCTTGCCTGGAAAAACGCACCTTGCGCAAATCATTCGTATGCGGGATCACGTCCCCGGCGTCGGGATGCTCTGCAATTCACGCGACAAACTCATCACGCGCATCGTCCGACCAGACTTTCGGATACCAGGCAAGGAATTCAGGGGTTTCGATGACGGTCAACATGATTTAATTGTAGAAACAAATAATAGCAATGTCAAACTGTTTGACACCGCCCTTTCAGCGTGTAGGGCGGAAAAGGCCGAAGGCCGCCTTCCGCCGGATGGCCTATGCCAAAATCCCTACATCCGGCGGATAACGCTTCGCTCATCCGCCCTACGGCTTGCTGAAGCCGCCTCCCATCCTCGTCATTCCCGCGAAGGCGGGAATCCAGTTCGTTCTTTCCTGCCCGAAGGGCTGCAAACCAAAACAAGGGACGCAGGTTGGGAAAGCCGTGAAATGTTAACGTTGGGGCGCATCCCGACGCTCGTATTTTCCGGCGCTGTCGCGCCGTTTATTTACGTTTGTCGGGTTGCGCTTTGCTTACCCAGCCTGCAATTACAATTACACCCATCAGGGCTGTCGGGTTTCGACCATGACCAGCGGTTCTTCTGGAGCGGCGACCGGTGCGGTGCGGCGACGGCGGGGTTTGGGCGCGGGTTTATCCTCTTGCGCTTGCCATGTCTGGGTCTTTTCGCTGCTGGTTTCCACCAGAACCAGGCCGCTGGTTTCCAGCGCCTTGTCGAGATCGGCCGTTTTTTCCTCGGAAAGCGGGGCTGGTGGAGCGATGATCGGCGCGGGCGTCTCCTCGGGGGGAATTTCTTCGGAGGCCTTTGGAATCTCCACCGCCTCAGTCGCCTGATTGGCGGCCGTTGTTTCATCCACCGGGGTAGGAGCGACTTCCAGGGCGACCTCCGGGGTGATTTCCGGGACAACTTCGTCGGGGACAGGCTCGCTGGCGATTTCGCCACCGTTTTCCAGGCTTACGGGCACGGGAGCGCTTGCCGCTTCCTCGCTCGCTGTCAGCGGTATTTCCATCTGTGAATCGCCGGAGAATGTTTCATTGCTTGCCGGGACCGCGGGGGCTTCGTCGACCTGATGGGCCGCTACGGGTTCAAGCTCGGGCTGAACGGCAATTTCCAGGGAAGTAGGCTCGGAAGGCGCGGAGGGTACGGTTTGGGCCAGATCGGCGACGGCTTCTACCGTGAGCACGGTTTCAACAGCAGCGTTTTCACCGGTTTTCTCCGTGCGCTCCCGACGGCCGCCACGCCGACCACGGCGACGGGAAGCACCATTCGCTTCTTCCGCGGGTTTTGTCGCGTCGTCCGGCAAAAGCTGCAATTCGGTTTTTTCGATGGCCGCCACCGGCGTGGCTTGTTCTTTCTCCTTGCGTTCCGGACGCGGCTCGCGGGTCTTTGGCGCATCTTCCTTGGCGGCGGACTTGGACTTGCGCTGCTCCTTCGGTTCTCTCGGCGGACGGGCTTCGCGGGTTTCGTCGCGGCGTCCGTTGTTGCGCGGGGTACGGCGTCCGTCGCGTTGGCCGGTAGCACGTGGCTTGGTTTCCGGTTTGACTTCCGGTTCGGGCTCGACGATGCCGCCGAACAAGGAGGCGATCCAGGCGAAAAATCCGCCCGTGCTTTTCTCCGGTTCTTTCTTCTTTTTCTCGGGAACGATCGGGGCCGGCGGCTGGTCGAGGGTGATGCCCTTGATCACCGCTTCCTGCCGTGGCGCCTTGGCTTCGCCGTTTTCGGAGGTTTTCTTCCCATTTTCCTCGGCGGGCGCTTCGACCATCTTGTACGACGGTTGTTGCACATCTTCGACGTTGAGTTCGTCATGACGCAGACGAACAATGCTGTGCTGCGGCGTTTCCAGGTGAACGTTGGGAATGAGCAGGATATTCACCTTGTGGCGCAATTCGATGGCCTGGATGTCCGCGCGCTTTTCATTGAGCAGGAAGGTGGCGACGTCGACCGGCACTTGGGTATGCACGGCGGCCGTGTTGTCCTTCATCGCTTCTTCTTCCAGGATGCGCAGGATGTGCAAGGCGGCGGATTCGGCGCTACGGATGTGACCGGTGCCGGAACAGCGCGGGCAGGGGATATAACTGGTCTCGGCCAGCGCCGGACGCAGGCGCTGACGCGACAGTTCCATCAGGCCGAAACGGCTGATTTTGCCGGTCTGCACGCGGGCGCGGTCAAGCTTTAATCCATCGCGCAGGCGGTTTTCGACTTCGCGCTGGTTGCGCTGACTTTCCATGTCGATGAAGTCGATGATGATCAAACCGCCCAGGTCGCGCAGACGCAGTTGTCGGGAGACTTCCTCGGCGGCTTCCAGGTTGGTCTTGAAAGCCGTTTCCTCGATGTCGAGACCACGCGTGGCGCGGCCGGAGTTGACGTCGACCGATACCAAAGCTTCGGTATGGTCGATGACGATGGCGCCGCCCGAGGGCAGGTCGACCTGCCGGGAATAAGCCGATTCGATTTGATGTTCGATCTGGAAGCGCGAGAACAGCGGCACGTCGTCCTGATAGCGCTTGATGCGGTTGACCATCGTCGGCATGACGTGCGCCATGAACTGGCTCGCCTGCTCAAAAATGCTGTCCGTGTCGATGAGAATTTCACCGATGTCGGGCTGGAAGTAGTCGCGGATGGCGCGGATGACCAGACTGCCTTCCTGATAGATAAGGAAAGGCGCCGGATTGTAATAAGGCAGTTTCTGGCCGTTGGGTCCCGTGGGCGAATCGATCAGTCTGGTTTTTTTCTTGCCGGGACGGTTGGGATCATTCTCATCCGTTTCCATCTCATACTGGGGCCTGGCCGCATCGGCAATGGCTTCCCACAGTTTGATCAAGTAATTCAGATCCCACTGCAATTCTTCGGTTCCGCGGCCGATCGCCGCCGTGCGCGCGATCAGGCTCATGCCCTGGGGAAACTGCAATTGGTCCATGACTTCGCGCAGTTCGGCGCGCTCGTCGCCTTCGACCCGGCGGGAGACGCCGCCGCCGCGCGGATTATTGGGCATCAGCACGAGGTAACGTCCGGCCAGGCTGATGAACGTCGTCAGCGCTGCTCCCTTGTTGCCGCGCTCGTCCTTGTCGACCTGAACAATCAGCTCCTGCCCTTCGCGCAAGGCTTCCTTGATGGTCGCGCGACTGGCTTCGACACCCGGCTGAAAATACGTGCGGGAAATCTCCTTGAACGGGAGAAAACCGTGCCGTTCGGCGCCGTAATCGACGAAAGCCGCTTCGAGACTGGGCTCGATACGGGTGATGACTGCTTTGTATATATTACTTTTTTTCTGTTCCTTGGCGGCCGATTCAATGTCGAGGTCAACCAGTTTCTGACCATCAACAATGGCGACACGAAGTTCTTCGGCCTGTGTCGCATTGAACAGCATTCGCTTCATTTTGAGGCTCCCGCGTGCACAAAACGTAGGGAGCGCCTGATGCAGGCAGCGATGGATTAGTTGTTGTCGAGAGCGCTTGGGCCTTTCATGTAAGGCAACTAATGGCGTTGATTCGCTGGGTTTACTCTTTTTAGCACCTGAAAAAACACAGGCGCCAGGAAATCTGCTTGGGCGATCCAAACGTGCTGAATGCACGCAAATCAAGTAGTATCGCTACTTTTGGTGAGCGTACTTAACCATATGATTCGCGCGGGATTGACCCCACACAAAACTTGTGTGTGGGAGAGGTCTCTGGAGCCAGCCGGAATGCGGGTCACGACTACATGGGTGCGACACCGCTTAAAGGTCTTACGGGTCAGCGCTTCTTTCAACCCGAGACGCAAATCACGATCAGTATATCCAAAATGGCCGAAGTAAGTAAAGACAACGTCACTTTGGTCCTCGTAAACGCGGAAGACGAAGGCCAGCGCCTCGACAATTATCTGTTGCGCATCTGCAAGGGCGTGCCCAAGAGCCACGTTTACCGGATTATCCGCAGCGGAGAGGTCCGTTTGAACGGCAAACGGGTCGCGGCCTCGGATCGAGTCAAGGACGGCGATGTTCTGCGCATTCCGCCGATCCGCGTGGCTCAAAAGCAGGAAGAAATTGTCGCGGGGGCAGAGATCAAGGCCGATTTGCCGATTCTGTATGAGGATGAGGCGATACTGGCGATCGACAAACCCGCCGGAATTGCCGTCCACGGCGGTAGCGGGGTGAGCTTCGGCGTCATCGAGGCGCTGAGGCGGCAACGTCCGCAGGCGCGCTTCCTCGAACTGGCGCATCGCCTGGATCGGGAAACATCGGGTTTGTTGCTGCTCGGAAAAAAGCGTTCGGCGCTGAGCGCTTTGCACGATATGTTTCGGGAAGGGAGCGGGCAAGGGCGTGGCGTCGATAAACGCTATCTGCTGCTGGTCTGCGGGCGGTGGATGGACCCCCTGCGCAATGTCCGCCTGCCGCTCTGCAAGTATTTGCTCGAATCCGGCGAGCGCCGCGTTCGGGTGGCGTCTGACGCGGGCGACGGCAAACCGTCGCATACGATCTTTCGCCTTCTGGCCCGCTGGGAACATTTCAGCCTGCTCGAAGCTGAATTGCGCACGGGCCGGACTCACCAGATTCGGGTGCATTGCGCGCACCTCGGATTTCCGATCGCCGGTGACGAAAAATACGGCGATTTTGCATTGAACCGGATGCTGCCGAAGGAAGGATTGAAACGGATGTTCCTGCATGCCTGGAAAATGAAGCTTTCCCACCCTTTGAGCGGAGCGGAAATGGCCTTGCAGGCGCCGCTTCCCGAGGCGCTTCATCGCTTTCTAAAAATTTTGTCAAGTAAGGAAACACTGGAGTATGGACAAACCCAAACGTTTTGAATTGCTGGTTTTTGACTGGGACGGCACCTTGTTTGATTCCACGGAGGCTATCGCGCGTTCGATTCAGGAGACTTGCCGTGACTTCTCGCTGCCCGAACCCTCCATGGAGCAGGCTTGTTACGTGATCGGCCTGGAGCTGACGCAGGGGCTACGCCATTTTATCCCGGACATTTCCGAAGAACAGATACCCTTGCTCGTTTCCTGCTACCGACAGCATTACCTGGCGGTGGATCAGAATATTCCCCTCTTCGCGGGCATCAAGGAAATGATCGAGGATTTGCATACGGCCGGATTTAAACTGGCGGTGGCGACCGGCAAAAATCGGAGAGGTCTTGAGCGCGCGTTTGCCAATACCGGACTGAGGCCTTACTTTACCGGCGTGCGTTGCGGGGACGATTGCCCCTCCAAGCCGAATCCGCAAATGCTCGAAGAATTGATGCGGGAATTAGCCGTGCCGCGCGACCGGACGCTGATGATCGGCGACACCACGCATGATATGCAGTTGGCCGTCAACGCCGGCGTTCCCAGACTGGCGGTAAGCTACGGAGCGCATCCGCGCGCCGAACTTACCCCATTGGAGCCGCTGGCCTGTCTGGACGATGTCGCTCAACTCTCACTGTGGTTGAAACAGAACGGCTGAGAGCGTTTCAGGTTGCCCCCGTGCGCTTGTATACAGTGTTTCAGACAGGCTTGGTCTATACTCTTCAACCTGATTGGGGATTGCATTGGCGTGGCTTTTCCTTACTTTGCGCAACTTTGATTGAGACAAAACGTGGATACACCGGAAAAAGAATCGCTGTGGGAACGGCAAGTGATCGAGAAACTCGCCCTGGCGTCCTTGAAAGAAGCCCGGGCCAAACGTCGCTGGGGCATTTTTTTCAAACTGGCGACGCTCGCTTATCTCATCGCGGTTCTGGTCATTTTCGTCGATTGGGATGTGTCGGAAAAACTGGCCGATGGCAAACACACGGCGCTGGTCAATATCCGGGGAACCATCGAGGCTGGCGGGGATTCCAGCGCGGAAAAAATCAACGGGGCCTTGCGCTCCGCTTTTGAGAATAAAGAGACGGCGGGCATCATCATGCGCATCAACAGTCCAGGCGGAAGTCCCGTCCAGGCCGGCATCGTATATGACGAAATCAGCCGCCTGCGTAAAATCCATCCGGATATTCGCCTGTATGTCGTGGTTGAGGATCTGTGCGCGTCCGGCGGTTATTACATCGCCTCGGCGGCGGACAAAATTTTCGTGGACAAAGCCAGTATTCTGGGTTCCATCGGTGTGCTGATGGACGGCTTCGGCTTTACCGAAGCGATGCAGAACCTTGGCGTCGAACGGCGTCTCCTTACCGCCGGAGAGAACAAGGGATTTCTCGATCCTTTTTCGCCGCTGGACGCCAGACAGAAAGAACATGCCAGGACGCTTCTCCAGGAAATCCACGAACAGTTCATCGATGTCGTGCGCAAAGGTCGTGGAGATCGTTTGAAGGAAACCCCGGAAATGTTCTCGGGCCTGATGTGGACGGGTTCGCAAAGCATAAAGCTGGGCCTTGCCGACGATTTCGGCACCGTCAATTCCGTCGCCAGGGACATCATCAAGGTCGAAAATATCCTCGACTACTCGGTCAAGGAAAACATCGCCGAGCGTTTTGCCAAGCGTCTGGGGGCGAGCGTGAGCCAGAGTTTGCTGCTTCGGCTGTTTAACGACCGGGTTGCTATTCGCTGAGGTCGCGCCAGTATTGACCGGCCGGCGTCGGGGGCAAGAGCTTGCGCGTTTATGGAGCAAAACTGCACCGAGAACGCTTAACAGCCTATTGAAAACCGCTCATCGTTTAGTTTCCTGCGCCTGTTGTTCAGGTCATCTCCATATTGTGCCGAGTGAGGTCGGCGTAACAGAGAATCGATGTGAGTGATCTCTTTGTCGATCTCGCGGCATCGAAAGTCTTTGGATCGGGCATTACTACCGGTGTTGTTCGACCCTGGAAGACTGCTATGGTGCTTTTCGCGTGCAAGACGTGAAGCCTCCATGGCAGCTACTTGTTTTCGAAGCCGCTCAAGGTTGTTGCCTGCATTCACTGGAGATGTTTTTTCAATTGCCGTGGTTGAAACGGTTTTCTCGTTGCTGGAACAGGGTTTATCGCTAAACGAAATTCGACCTTCTTTCTCGCATTTGAAGGCGAGATTCTCATTACCCGGTGTCTTGGTTGTGGCCGAGGGGATGGATGTTGGTTGACTTAACTGCTGGCGCCGCGCTTCATCTTTTACTCTGTTCTCTGTGGGCGCTGTTACACGAGGCAGGGGGCGGTTGCTGTACTCAAACAGTAGCCATACGCCAACCACGACTGAAAGCGCGAGTACAAGCGAGATAACGCGGATGTGGACCGGTTCCTGCATCACATTCATTTGCCGCAGTGGCGTAGAAAACAAAAAAGCCAATTCTAACATTGGCTTAATATATTGTTTCTATTGATTATCCTGGCGCGCCCGGAGCGATTCGAACGCCCGACCCCTTGGTTCGTAGCCAAGTACTCTATCCAACTGAGCTACGGGCGCGCTGTAAGACGAAGTCGCGCATTATATAGAGTGATGCGATTTATCTCAAGATAAATTTGAAAATCGCTGACGCCTGGCGGGCTGGTGTAAAACGCCGCATTCTTCCGCCACGGTTGCCAGATCAGTGCATCAGCGCCAGAATGTCCTCGCGGGAGAGACCGGTAAGCGTCAGGATGTTTTCAACGGACAGGCCCATCGACAAGGCATTACGGGCCAAAGCAAGCCGTTCTTCCTTCCGGCCCTTCTCTTCCGCCGCATGTTCCCGCGCGGCAATATCCCGCTGGAGTTTTTCGCGGGATTCGGCGAGCAGGCGGGTTTGGTCGTCTTCCGAGAGTTCGACCAGGCGGGAGACGGCCTTTTTCAGTTGCGGGTTTTTTTCGGCGAGTTTCATCAGTTCCTCCTCTTTTCGAGCTTTCAAAAATCCGAGCCACTCCCACAAGGCGGTTCCGTCTTCTTCTTGCGGTAACTTGGGTAGTTCGAGTGTGTTGACTTCCAATAGATCGGTAAATTCCGAGCCGGTCTTGCGGTCATGGAGCCGGTAGCAGTTACGATAACTCTGATTTTCGGGGATTTGTACATAATCCGTAATCAGGATGCTGATGGAGCGTTTGATTTTCTGGTAATCCTCACCTTTTCCGATTTGTTCGGTCACCATGCGGGCAAGGTAGAAGACAACGCGTTCGCGCATTTGCGGGTGTTCGACGATCTGGATTTCGATGTCGAGGAGTTTGCCGCTGGAAGTCTTTACTTTTACATCCAGTATCCCCTGCTTGTCATCCGGCATTTCGCCCTTCAACTGAGGATCGACGATCATGACTTCCTGATAATCCTCTTCGGGCAGATCGAGGACAGATTTCAGGAAGGCCGTAAGAATCGAGGTGTCCCGCGCGTCGCCGAAGAGCAGCTTGAAAACAAGGTCGTTGCGGGGAGAGAGGAAAGAACGGGGCGGGGCCATGCGGACATTGTAGCATCAGGAATCAGATGTCAGCGAAGTAATCGGGCCTGAGCCGAAAATCGTCCCGAAGAAACACGGCGTGAGCATGAACAAGCGTTTGCTTTCCCTCTCCCCTTGTGGGAGAGGGTGCCCCGGCAGGGGCAGGTGAGGGGAGGCAGAGGACAGAGGACTGATGACAGAGGACGGTAATGCTTGCGGCGGCGTAGCCGCCGGTAACTGACTGTCTTCTGTCTTCTGTCCTCTGCCGCCCCCACGAGGGGGAGGACGATGGATCGTCCTACTCCGTGAAATTTTCATATCAATAAAATCAATAGCTTAAGTGGTGTTTCTTGAGAGGTATCAAAACCGGACGGCGGTTTTTTGGGGTTCCTTGGGAGCGCGGGCGGCTCGCGAACCGCCCCGGCGCGATAAGCGGCATGGCCGCTATGTGACGCTTTTCTTCCGCAAGTGGTTACAACATTCTCGAGCCATTGTCAGCACGAACTGACGATCTTCTGTGGAGAGTCCATCCATCCACACGGACAAGGTAACAGCTTCGTCTGCCGTTGCTGGCGCGGGTTTTGAGAACAGTTCGTTGATTTCCGCATGTAGCGCAACCGCAAGCCTTTCCAGCGTAGGTAACGATGGCAGGTGCGCGCCACGTTCAAAGCGCGAAATCGTCTCGGTATCGACGCCGACACGCTCCGCAAGCGCATCCTGAGTCCATCCGAGCGTTTTGCGCCGAGTGGCGATTTTCTTGCCTAAACGCTTGGCAAGACTGCTTTTGGCTGTGCCCTTTTCAACCATTCGTGTTGTCCTTCCAGTCAACAAGGTTGGTTGAAGCTTGCAGATTTCCGAAGGGTAAGTTATGTTGTTCATAAATCAACAAGTACGTTGACTATGATTGAATAACATCAAGAAAATTCACATGACACATGGAAAAAATCCGAATTTGTATTTACAAGCTTAGGCTGATGTTAGTCAAAGGTAATGGCAAAGGATGTTCCCAAAGTGGTCTATTGGTTCCGTGAAGCCGCTGAGCGGGCTTCGCGGGGTGACGCCATTACCCCCCCCGCCGTCATTCATCGCCCGTAGGTGCGGTTCGCGAACCCCTTACGCGGGTAAACACGGGCGCGGGATGGTCCCCGCCTGCGCCAGAAACGAGGACGGGTTTGAAACCCGCTCCTGCGGATCGCGGGGCTTGCCATAGGTTGGCGGTGAGCGTAGCGAACTCCAACATACCTGAACGGAACCGCTGTTGCGTTGGGGTTCATGCTTCACCCCAAGCTATGTGCCGGATAGTCATGGGGGCCGTGGTATGAACGCATCCCTCCCGGCCCGCAGCGCCTGGGCGGACACGCCGCTTCTCATGTTGGCGGCGGCGCTGTATTTCGTCACCATGCAGCTTGCCCTGCTCATCGCCTCGGCGAATCCGTTCCACACGCCCCGGCTGCGTTTCCTCCTCATTTTCCTGATGTTTTTTCAGCTTGGGCTGGCTTATCTGCTGGCCCGTCAGCGCCGGACGGGGGATGAAGCCGGTCTTCGGCGCGTCTTTGTCCCCGCACTGGCCCTGGCCATTCCGTGTTTCATCGCGTCGCACGCGGCTTTTGCCTTTGGTTACTGGGCTCAATTTTCCTTATTGCCCGCCCTGTTCGGCAGCCTGTTTCTGCCCCTGATCTGGACGGCCTTTGCCGCCGCCACGCCGCCGGAGCGCCAGGGGATTTGCCTCGCTGCGGCGATGACCGCGGGTGAATTTGTCTGGTTAGTCATCTTGCCGCTTTTGCCTAATCTGTACGTCGACGATGCGTATGGCCTGGAACAGCTCGCCCATTTGCACAAAATCCAGGCGTTGATCCAGGTAGCCTTGTGCGGGATTTTGATCCATTTGCTGCTCCAGCGGCCGCATTTTTTTCTGTTAACGCCCCCGCCGGACGATACGGCGTCCGCGGCGCCCCCCGGCGAAATACGGAACGTCATGCCCGTCTTGTTTCTGGCGGGAGCGGTTTTCTTCGTTTTTTCCGGCTTTGCCCTGGATACGGTCTTTCCCAAGATCACCCAGCGCCCCGAATTATGGGGTGATCTGCCCTATTTCCTGCTGGCGCTCTTTCCGGCCACCGGCCTGTTACTGGACTTTTCATACCGGGGAACAGCCGCCCTTCCGGGCATGGCCGTCCGCATTTTTGACAAACGCGGCCTTCCCGTTGTCGCCGCCTTTCTGGCCCTGTCCCTGTTGGCCGTGGCCCTTATGATTCAAATCAAGGGCGAGAACCTGTTTTTACCCTTTTATCTGGGGCGGCAGATCATCATGTTGCTGTTTTGGTTCATCCTGCTCCGGCTGGCGGGCCATCGGCCCTTTTTTCCCTTGCTGGCGGCCCTGGTGCTGGGCCTGGACAGTATGGCCTATCCCGGCAAATGGCTGGCCGCGTTGACGCCGCCAGAGGCCAGGGGGATGGCGGCTTTGGCGCTGACCGCCTGTTTCACGGCGCTAATCGCGTACTTGTGCTGGCAGCTTAAAGGCGACGCGCTGGGGTCAGAAGACGGAAGACAGAAGACAGAAGACAGAGGACCAGAAGACGGGGAAGGAGAAGAGGAAGGTAAAGGCGCGGCGGACGACAGAAGCCAACTCTTTGCCGAGCGAGGGCTGACGGAGAAGGAAAAAAAGGTCGCTACGCTGATTCTTCTGGGCCTGAGCGTTGACGAGATGGCGGAACGGCTGTTTTTATCCAAAAGCACCGTCAATTTCCATATTAGAAACATATTGCACAAGTTCGACGTAGCCAACCGCCGGCTTTTCATCTCGCTATTCATTAAATAATGTGAACGGCGCCCCAAGCCAGGGGAGTTCCCATCCCCGTCATTCCCGCGAAGGCGGGAATCCAGTTCGTTTTCTCCAGCGCGAATAGGTTAGGGTGAGCCTGCGAACCCCAACGCAGCAGCCAATGAGCCATTCCAATGTTGGGGTTCGTTTCACTCACCCCAACCTATGCGAGCTTGATTAGCTGCCCTTCGGGCAGAAAGAACGAACTGGATTCCCGCCTTCGCGGGAATGACGAGGTTAAAAATAGCGCCCAAGGCAAGATATGTGCCTTATCCGCCGAAAGCATTATCCAGACCGTAACTCATAGAGGTAAGCCCCCGGCTCTGCCGGGGGACTCACCAAGGTTTGACCTTTACGACAGTCGGAAAGATGTTTGAAACCGAGAATAGATCGGAAGAGCGTGGTGTAGGG
>BNUC01000042.1 GCA_025997075.1 Betaproteobacteria bacterium
ATTGAACCCGATCAGCACGCGCTTCAAGATGTCCTGAAGGCGATTCGTAAAATTCCGTCCGACGCGTTGAAAAATGAGATCTGGATTTTCAATTCCATGCGTTCCGTCATGGAACGTGAACCCGAACCACGCAATATTCAGGCGCGTTGCTTTGCCGCCTTCTTTGAAACGCATCATCAGCTTGAAATGCTGGAAGCTTGCCCAAGCGCTACGGGAGTAAATGACAAGGGCAATAAAGCCAGAGAGTCAGTACATCGAGAAAGTCAGAATCAGGCAAGCTCAAACTCTGTGGCCTTGCATTCTTCACGACCGCACAGTATCCGCAAGCCGGGCTTGCCCCACACTTGCGTGGCGCAGACCGGGCAGCGGTATTTCACCCGGTTCGTGCGTTTACCACCAAGGCGGCTTGCACAATCCATTTTTTTACCCGGTGTTCGAATCAAGGACGAGGCAGTGGGGGCTTTCCAACTGGCGTCCGCAATATTGTCGTCGATAAACAGCCTGGCTGGTTTTGTACCATGCGAATGTGTTCAGTACACATTATTGACGAACATCCTCAGGAGCCCATCATGATAGACCTCATCACTGCTGCCTTCAATGCGGATTTACCGCTGTTCATCTGGGGACCACCCGGTATTGGAAAATCGGATATGGTACGACAGGCCGCCGTACAGCAAGGCTGGTTGCAAGATAACAAAGCCTTTATCGACGTGCGTCTCTCCCAGATGGAACCAGTGGATTTGCGTGGCCTCCCCGTACCGGATATGTCCGCCCGCAAGACCGACTGGCTGCCGCCGACCTGGCTGCCTTTCGAGGGCAGTGCCTGGCCGAATTCCGGCGTGCTCTTTCTCGACGAAGCCTCCAGCACCAGTTGATAAGCCGCCGCCTGTACCGAGGGCGAGGCGCTGGAGGCTTCGTCGAGAAAGAGCACGCCGGAATTCGGCCAGGCACTGCCCTCGAAAGGCAGCCAGGTCGGCGGCTTATCAACTGGTGCTGGATCGCCAACTGGGCGAAGCCAAACTCAAAAAAGGCTGGCGTCTGGTGTTGGCGGGCAATCGCGTTACCGATGGCGGGGTCGCCTTCCGGCTGGCGATGCCGCTGGCTAACCGGATGCTGCACGTGGAAGCCCAACCCACCGTCGATGACTGGGCCTGCTGGGCTATCGACCACGGCATCAATGAAGACGTGATTGGCTTCGTGATGTTCCGCCCCGAACTTCTCAGTACCTTCACCGATGCCCTCAAATCAAAGGAAACCGCCTTCGCCACCCCCCGTTCCTGGGCCATGGTTTCCACCATTCTGCAATCGCAAGCCAGTACCCAAGCGGAAATCCTCGACAAACTGATCGCAGGCGCAGTCGGTCATGGCGTGGCACTGGAATTCGCCGCCTACCGCAAACTCAAGGAAAAACTTCCTGACATTGAGGGAGTGCTCTACGGCAAGAACGTCAAGTGTGCCGACAAAGCCGATGTGCGTCATGTTTCCACCCTGGCTTTGGCCTACCGGGTTATTGATATGGGCGAAGACAATCTCACACTCGCTCAAAACTGGAGCCAGCGCTGCATCAAATGGCTCGATGCCCTGGACGTCAAATGGGCCGCGCTCTTTATCTCGATCGTGCTTCGAAAGAAGAACATCTATCTCCAGGGTCCCGAGAATACTGCGTGGGTAGGCAAGCACCAAGGTCTGATCGCCTTCCGGGATGCTTGATTTACCTCGTGACGGGAATCCAATGCCTTACATACCAAACAATGGTGACGCGTTGCGTCGGAAAGACGATTCTGGATTTCCGCCTTTGCGGGAATGACGATGAATTTATTCGAAATGCGTTCTAACCAAGATTTCAGGATGAGATATGTCTATCACAAGCATGGATACCAAGCTGAACACCGAGGCCAACAAAGCCTTAAACGACACCCTAGTGCGCCTGACACGAGGGGATGTGTTTTTTGCCACGCTGGCCTTCTATCTGCAACCGAAGTTCACCGATAAGCCCTGGCTTTTAACCGCGGGTACCAATGGCACCCGGTTATTGTTGAATCAACAATTCTTCATGGGCCTGACTTCACAGGAACAAGTGGCGCTGCTCAAGCACGAAGTCTTGCATGTCGCCTTCGAGCATCCCTTTCGTCGAGGTAAAAGGAACCTCAAACGCTGGAACATCGCCTGCGATTACGTCATCAACCTGCTCATCAAGGAAGAAGGCGGCACGCTGCCGCCGGGCGGGCTTTACGACGAAACCTACAAAGGACTGATTGAAGAAGAGGTCTACGAAAAGCTGCCCAAGAACATAGAAAAGAGCTTTAGCTTCTTCATGGATGATCTATTGGAAGAAGACAAACCAGGTTCACGCACGGCACTGCGCGACAAAGCGCGTACTCTCGTTCTGCAAGCCTCCCAGGCCACCCGCATGACACAAGGCAGCTTACCCTTCAGTGTCGGGCGTTACCTGGATGCCATCCTGCAACCGGAACAGGATTGGCGCGCGCTCTTGGCCGAATATCTCACCGCCCAGGGAAAAAGCGATTACGACTGGATGCGTCCCAATCGCCGCAACAGCGTGCTCGGTAACGTGCTCAATCTCAATATCTTCCTGCCCGGTATTCAGCAATCCGGTGCGCTGGAACACGTCGCTATCGTGGTCGACACCTCTGGCTCGATCGGTCGGGAAGAACTCGCCCGCTTCATCGGTGAAATCCTGGGCATCGTGGAGGTGTGTTATCCGCGCACCCTCACTATTATCCCTTGCGATGCCATGGTCTATCCGCCGCTGGTTTTTGACCGGGTGCCGCAAAGTACGGAGGTCATGGCACAACTTCAAAGCGGCAGTGCCTTGCAAGGCGGTGGTGGCACGTCCATGCCCGTGGCGCTCGACTGGATCGACAATGGCATAACCAGGCAAGCCTTTGATGTGCCCCCGGCCGTGGTGCTGGTCATGACCGACGGCTACACGGATTTCGGTAATGCGCGCAATTACCCGGTGATCTGGTGCATTACGTCGCCCGAAAGCGCCGTGCCAGACCCTTGGGGTCGTGTGGTGCGGATCGCGTAAAGCAGACGGAATCCACAATCCACCAACACACGACAAGATATTTGGAGATCATCATGAAGCACAGAAAACAAGAGAATGACACTCTTGGCGCTCGTCTTGGCGAAGCGAAAAATCCGAATACTCCGCCAGATAGATTGCACAAACTGGCGCAAAATCAGAACAAAAGGATACGGCGTAATGTGGCTGGAAACCCTAACGCCTCACTCACGGCGCTCAAGAAACTGGCTGGCGATCTGGAGGTAGAGGTGCGTCGACAGGTGGCGTTAAACCCCAACATCTCACACTCACAAGCAATACTCCAACAACTGGCGAGTGATCAGGACGTATTAGTGCGCTATCACATGGCGGAAAACCCGAACATCCCACAAGCAATGTTCCAGCAATTGGTGAACGACCGGGCTGTATGTCTGCGCTACCAGGTGGCGAAAAATCCCAATATCTCGTCGATAGTACTCCAGCAACTGGTGAGCGATCCGGAGGTATCTGTTCGCTATCAGGTGGTGAAGAACCCCAACATCTTGCCTTTAGCGCTCCAGCAGATGGTGGACGATCCAGACGAAACGGTGCGTCGTCGCGTGGCGGATCATCCCGATGCCCCGTCAATCGTACTCAAACGACTGGCGGACAATAAAAACAAATATGTTCGCCGCGGTGTGGCGTTAAACCCCAGCACACCGCTAGCCGTGCTCGAACAACTGGCAGCCGACCCCGACGAAACAGTGCGCTCTGGAGCCGCATTCAACTGCAATATCCCGCCAGAAACGCTCCAACAACTGGCGCAGGATCAGAGTGAAAAGGTTCGCTCCTTCGTGGGCAAAAACCCCAACACCCCACCCGATCTGCTGGCCGTATTGGCTCAAGACCTGGACCCTGACGTGCAACAGGCCGCCCTGACGGCTTTTCAAAAAAGGCAATGAGCTTGTGAATGGCCTTATAAGGAGATTGATCATGGGAATGTATATTCGTTTTCGTCATCCTACTGTTTCGGGATTAACTGAGGCTTATCCTGAAACGTCATTGATCCGTCTCTGGATTTTGCGTCTGTTGGTTCCATTGGGAGGGAGGAATAATTTTGTCCGTGCGGAAGGGTTTCGTGACAATGACCTCGCCCGCGCCATCGGAATGGAAAAATGGTTGGAACCGGAACGCGATTTTGTAGATAAAAAGGTCAATATCGAATTGCATCAGATTTACCTTGAGAGCGAGCGCAGGGCGCATGATTCGAGCGTATCGGCTTGTCTGGCCCGGAATGTTGCCCGCTTGTCCTCGCTGGTCGGTTTATCGGCAACGGATTGTCGAATAATCGAGTTTGCCGTTTCACTGAGAAACGAAAATCTGCTGGACGTGGCGGCGGATTATTTGGGCAGCGAATTATCTACTGCAAAGATGTTTCATGTTCTGGCGACGGTATTAGATATTCCTGAACACGAGATTCGTGCATCATTTTCTCATCAAGGAATGTTGGCGCGTTCGAACATCATTACCGTCGATAACGACCTGCACTGTCTTTCTAGTAAGCTTGATTTTATGTCGAAGAAATTTGTTGAACGGATTTATTCTTCCGATTCTGATCCGATCAATCTGATCCGGGATCGTGTCGCACCCGCGAGTCCCGCGCAACTGGCCCTGAAGGATTTTGAACATATCACGCCTTGTCTGGCCATTCTGCGCCCTTATCTCAAAAATGCGCTGGCTTCACATCGCCAGGGCGTCAATATTTTTCTACATGGCAAACCGGGGACCGGGAAAAGCCAGTTGGCGAGAATACTGGCGCAAGAGTTGGGCTATGAACTTTTTGAGGTCGCCAGTGAGGATGGTGACGGCGACCCGGTGACGGGAATCAAACGCTTATTTGCTCTACGGGCGGCGCAATATTTTTTTGCAAACAGCAAAACACTCCTCGTATTTGATGAAGCCGATGATATTTTCAGGGGAAG
This sequence comes from Betaproteobacteria bacterium, assembly GCA_025997075.1. GTDB lineage: Bacteria > Pseudomonadota > Gammaproteobacteria > Burkholderiales > Rhodocyclaceae > Propionivibrio. Next base: position 4,990 of record BNUC01000042.1, read on the forward strand.
TTTTTTTAGTCCCAGCACCGCGCAATCCAACAAAGCCTGGATGAATCGAATGCTGGAAGAAAACACGACCCCCATTCTCTGGATTTCCAATTCGATTCGCGAGATTGACCCGGCGTTTCTCCGCCGTTTCGACATGGTGTTTGAGTTGCCGCTGCCCTCACAAAAACAACGTGAGCGTCTTTTACAGACGCTGTGTGGCGATTTGCTGGAAGAGCGCGCGGTAGCTCGCTTTGCCGCTTCCGAATCGCTGGCGCCGGCCGTGATCAGCAAGGCGGCGGCCGTGGTGCGTTCCATCCGCGCCGAGTTGGGAGAGCAAAAAGTGCTGGATGTGGAGGGGGCGTTCGAGTTGTTGGTCAACAATACGCTGGAAGCCCAGTCACATCACATCATCAAGCGGAACGATCCCAAGCGACTGCCCGAAGTCTACGATCCGCAATTTATTCACTCGGATGTCGACTTACGTCAGATTGCCGACGGCCTTGGGCAAAGCCGGGCAGGGCGCCTGTGCCTGTATGGCCCGCCGGGGACGGGGAAAACCGCTTACGGACACTGGTTGGCGGAACGCCTCGACATGCCGCTGCTGGTCAAACACGCTTCCGATTTAATGTCCATGTACGTGGGTGAAAACGAGAAAAACATTGCCGAAGCTTTCAGACAGGCGGAACAGGAAGGCGCTCTGCTGTTGATCGACGAAGTGGATAGCTTTTTGCAGGATCGTCGCAGCGCTCAAAACAGTTGGGAGGTGACGGGAGTCAACGAGATGCTGACCCAGATGGAATCTTTCTCTGGCGTGTTCATCGCTTCCACCAATCTGATGGACGGGCTGGACCAGGCGGCGCTGCGCCGTTTCGACCTGAAAATCAAGTTTGATTTTCTTAAACCCGAACAGGCCTGTGAACTGTTGCGCCGTCACTGCGCGCAACTGGAAATGCCCGCGCCACAAGCCGAGTTGCTGGATAAGCTGAGGCGCATGGATAAAGTCACGCCGGGTGATTTCGCCGCTGTCCTGCGTCAGTGTCGTTTTCGTCCGGTGACGACGCCTGCCATGCTGCTTGCCGCGCTTGAGGAGGAATGCTCGCTCAAAGAAGGTGGAAGTAGTACGCGCATCGGGTTTTTATCATAATCTGGCAGGCAAATTCCCCGGAGAAAATCCATGCCCAAGTATTTCGACGCACTCGAAATGCGATGTAGATCACGTAACCCAGACTGAAGGTATCGGTTCCAGTCCCTCGCTTCGACACAATTTTTTTATGAACCCGCATTTCATTCAGATAGCCCTGATTTGAAAGGGATTAAGACTTGAAATTTCTAATCACGAGAGCCGTCAAATCACCCATGCCCTTTGTGGCATTTGCAAACCGTTTTTATCCCAAACAAGCGCCCGAGAAAGATCACGACTACAAAGTGGATAAAAGCGCACCTTGTCTTCAACGGGATCGATTTCCTTGATCAGCTCACGGCGCAAGCGTTGCAGGCGCTCCGCATCCAAATCGCATTCAAAGACGCTTTTCTGGATGCGCTTGCCAAATCCTGCCAACAGCCGTGCGATGCACTTGCGGCGCCGGTTGTCCGGAGTGTCGTAGGCAATCACATAAAAAGTCATATCAGCCATACCCTTTTGTTTGTGCTGCGTTCTCCTTTGCCAAACCACGCAATTTCAGGTTTGCAGCTCCCACAAAATGGGTAGGCTCGCAAGGAATCCGTATCAGTGTCCAGCATTGTGGCCAGTCGTCCCAGATAGAGGCGTGCTTCGGGCAATGTGAAATGGCATTCGAACACAGAGTGCTGCGCCCGTTCGCCCAGCGCCGCCAATGCGCGTTCTACCTGGCGGCGGGTATCGTTCGCGCTGATATCGTAGGTCACCATCCATAAGTGGCGCTTCATGGCGATTCATTTCCTTGCGGACCTTATACCCGCGCCAGATAAGGACAATACGGCGTACCTGCCGGCGCCAACGCGCGAGCATAGCGCGTTGCCTGCAAGCGCAGCAGGCGATACAGGCTGATTTTTTTCTCATCTTCCGGCAACTCCCCTGTCAGCGTGACCGGCGCAGCCATCCGTGCTTCCAGGCGGGCAATCAGGAGTTGTTTGGCTGCGGGCAACATCATGCACATGGCGTTATCGTCGGCCGGCATTACGAAATCTTCGTCAGGATCAAGGCTGTGTTTACGCACGAGGGTGAGTATCACCGTATCGACCAACAGCGGACGAAACTCTTCCATCAAGTCACAGACGAGCGCGGAGCTTTCGTTCGCATTTGCATGCAAATGCCCCAATCCTGGGTGCAGTCGAGCTTTCAACAAGATAGCATGTACGGTATGGAATAACACCGCGTAGCCATAAGAGAGCATGGCATTGACCGGATCGCGAGGGGGCATGCGGTTGCGCCCGTTGAATCGCCACGCCGAAGGTATCAATTCGGTGAAGGCGGCAAAATAAGATCGCGCTGCACGGCCTTCGTGACCCCGTAGCACATTGAGATCATCAATGCTGTCGAGTTGCTTCAGGGTACGCTCAAGAATGGATGTCGCCCGCGCGATGCGCTCGCCCGGTTCTCGACGGCTGAAGCGACGCAGCAGGGTGCGGCAGTTGTGTAACTTGCCGTGCACGCAGGATCGCGCCACGGCCAGTGTAAAATTCTGGTCATCATCACGGTATACCTGTTGCTTGAGCAGTGTCAGACGAACATTGTCAGTCGTATCGAGCAAGGCAGGCGAAACGCCGTTATGATCGGCGAAGGCCAGCGATAATCCCTGTGTGTGGCAATGACGAATGATAGCAGTACTGACCATTGCATTGCCGTGTATCACGATTTCATCGAGCCGGTGAAGCGGAATACGTGCGATGATATCTTGTCCGCGCGCGACCACCAGACGCTCACCCTCGCGCATCAGGCGCACGCCCTGCGTGGTGATGTAGACGCTACCCGGCAAGTCTTCGCCGGCAATGCCTTCTTCGAATCGCACTGTCTCCGGGTCTTCGATGGTGGTTTCCTGTTCGATTCCAGACGGTATTTGTTGCAGCGGCCTGACTAAAACAGGGAGTGTTGGCGCTTGCAGTAAGTGAGAAGATGCGGCCCGGTTCCCGGCGGGCACTACCCATGGCGTGGCTTTTTCTTCCACGGCTTCGACCCGTGTGCCTTCAAAGCGAACTCCGATAAAGCGAAACCCTGCCCGAAAATGCGTGATGCGGGTTTTTTCTTCGTTGATTTCCAGGTGCAGCCCCGCCAGCAGCCGATGTACTTCCGCCAATGCGGTTTCGGCTTCCACGCGGGAGTGGCATAACACCAGGAAATCGTCGGCATAACGGACCAGGGTATACCCGCCGCGATGCAGCGCCTGATCCAGCGGGTGCAAATATAAATTGGCGAGCAACGGCGACAGTGGTGAACCTTGTGGCACGCCGCGCCGCCGTGGGCGCAATTCGCCATTTTCCATCACCGGCGCGGCCAGCCATTGCGCCAGTAGCGGATTGAGGCTTGCGTCCGGCAATTTGTGGCGCAAGGCTGTAAAGAGTACGGAGTGATCAATGCAGTCGAAGAATTCGCGGATATCGGCATCCACTACCCACGCCAGCCCTTGATCCCGACAATCGATAATGCGCGCGACGGCCTGCCGCACCGAACGTCCACTACGGTAAGCGAAGCTGGCATCATCGAATTCCGGGTCAAGTCGCTCCGTTAAAACCCGCGCCACTGCCGTTTGTAACACTCTATCCCGAACCGTGGGAATTGCCAGATGCCGCAGGCGCCCATCGTCTTTCGGGATATTGACTTGCAATAAGGGTTGCGGGCGATAAGTTTGTTTCAGTACTTCAGCTCGCAAGCGTTCCAACCGGGACAAAGCATGCCTGCGGAACTGCTCGACCGATACCCCGTCTACACCGGGCGCACCTCCATTTGCGCAAACCTTGCCCCACACCTCTGCCAACAGACCTTCGTCCAGACATTGTTGTAGAAGAGTGGGAGTGTTCATGGTTTCAGCCTCGATGAACCTCAGCCGACGGGATGGCTTCGTCCTGCTGAGCAAGCGGGTCGATATAAACCGGGGAATCGCTGGTAGCGCGGATGATTTCCAGCTCACGGCGGGCGACCTCTCTGGCCGCCTCTACGCGTTCTTCTTCTGGTAAAGCTATTGCTTCATAGACCGTGATGCGCTGGGTTAGCGAAGAGATCAGGAAACATCCTTCCAGCGCAATCAGAAAAAGAGCCGAGATGAGGGCAATTAACCAGAGACCTTTGTGATCATCAGAAGACATCACGGTCAACAGCAGAGAGGCGTCGCTGATCAAATTACCTTCCCGGAGTTCTTTATAGCGAGGGTCCTTCTTAACGAGTCCGTCGATTTCGGCATGTAAAGCCTCGGGGATCTTTTCCAATTTTACGCGGCGATTGTCCAGATCCACGATTGATGCCCCAATGCTATCGAGCTTTACCTGCATTTTGTCGAGAGAGATTTTTAGTTGCTCGTGGATGGCTTGACTCTTTAATGCAATTTGCCGGTGCGCCTCACATTTTGGGCCGCATCTTCCAGGTCGGCCAAGGCCACCTTCTTCAGCCGCCATTTCAGCGTAATGTGTACGGTATTGGAATAATGCTTCCGTACTTTGTTTGGAATGGGTGTCAATCTCTGTCGACAATGCCTCCTGTTGTCTGAGTAGTTGCCCTTTCTGCAGGTCAATCTGCCGAGCTTCCAGCACATTGGCGCCACTGACTTCCCTGGTTATTTCAGCGCGAAGTTGGGCGTTACCCTCGGTATACTGTTTGTGGCGTTCGGTTTCGATCGCCGAATCAGCTATTCCAAGGACGAAGGTGAAGGCCGAGACCGAGACCAGCAAAATAGCGATGATCCCACGCGCAAACAGTTTTAAAATTTTGGGAGTCATTTTCTGCCTGGGTTCCCCCTCTGCATAGACGGCTAAAGGCCCTTCCCTGGCGACGCGGTAATGCCCCATCACGAAGTTGCGATCGACTGCGATGATTATGATCGCAACTAAAATGCCTCCGAGAAACCCCCAGATGCCTAAATACCTCGTCAATACACCCGTCCAGATAAAAAGCAGAAAGCAAAGATTGGCCAGGGCGAGAATCCCGGAATTCGTCTTGACGATCCTGCTCGACCCCGACTGTTGTTCAACAAGTTCGGGCACGGCGCCCGCCCACCACCAAAGATTTTTTTGCAGACAGGTCGCAGGCTTCAACTGTGTTGCAACGATTGGAGACTCAGCTTGAATTTCGTCGATAGCATCTTCACATTCCGGGCGAGTCTTGTCGTTCATTTTGAGGCTCCTTATTTCATCGTTTACGATAGGACACATGGTTAGGTAAGCCCCCGGCTCTGCCGGGGGGACTCACCAAGGTTTGACCTTTACGGCAGTCGAGGAATGCTTCTATTGGCATACTCCCGAATTCTCGCCTCAGCGAGATCATTTTTTCCCCAATAACCCGGATCGTGTAATATTGATTTAATCGGGATTTCATCCGTGATTCTTAAAGGGATACGCGCCGTGGGGATTTCCTCATCAAGTTTTTTGTGTGTGGTGTCGAGGTTCATTGTTGTTGCTCCAGTATGTTAATAAGTCTGATCTTTCGTACTGTCTGACCTTCATGTTTCGTCGTATTACGATATGAAACATGCGCAGGTTACATTGAGCTACATCAAGCTTAATGATCGACAATCTTGCAGCGTTTTTCCCCAACATCACGGTCATTCCACTCAAAACTGCTTCCGTTGAATAAAACGTGTCATCGTTGGAAGAGGATGGAAAACAGGGCGACGCGGCGTCAGGCTAATGGCATGACGATGGAGATTGCCGCTATCGTCAACGGTGTCAAGAAAAGCCACGACCGGCGATTGGAAAGCGTGGCGGATGCGCCCTCCCGTGAGCGGAAAATCCTGCTGAAAATAGCGGGCGGGGATGGAAAGCGTAGCGGCAACAGCGCCCGCCAGGGTAATGATTGGCTCACTTCCGTCAGCTTCGGCCTGGACTTCGACGGCATGTTCTCTGGGCAGGATGGTGATGACGTGGCTTACCCGCTGCACCTCGCCGTTATAGTCCTCAATATCGATGCTGAGGTGTTGTTCCCCAATCGCAGAGGTGTCGAGCGGGAGCCGCAAATCTGGCGTCACAGGGTCGAGTTCGAAACATTCATCGTTATAAGTAAGCACGATGTAGCGGTAATAAGCGAAATGCAGCGCCAACTCTCGTGCGTGGTCGTAGCGGTACACGGGGGGCAGTGGCTCAATGTCGCAGACCGGGGCGGGATGGTGTACATCAAGCGTGGATTCGTATTGCAGCAAGGCCCGTGGCGAAAAACGTGCGTGACGGGATGCCAAGCTAATGCGTAGCGCCAGGCGATGCGGCGCCTGCACAGCGACAGGGAGGGTGAAGGAACCGTCGCCTTGCACGGGCAAGCGCTGCCAGTCGCTCTCACCCCCTGCGAACTGAGCCTGATATTCCAGCGTTACTTCAGCGGCATTGCTTGTTAGCAGCCTGCATTGCAGGAAGGGGGAGAGGTAAGTGGCTCGTCGCGGGAGCACAAGTCGATCCAGCCTTGGGATGCTGACCTGGGGACGCAGGATGATTTCACGACTGCGCTGTCCTTCGGTCAGGCGAACGCTATAAGGGTGATCTTCCTGTAAACGGATGGGCAAAACTTCGCCATTGTTGACGACGAAAGGGACGCCATCCAACGTGCCGTGAGCTTGCACCCGCCTGCCACAGCGGCAGGTAACGAATGCCGTGGTGCCGATTTCGGGGGTCAGGGTGTCAGTCTCCAGCGCCAGTGGAGAAGCCCCGATCCGGCCCAGGACATCGAATTCCCTCAGATCTTCATAGAATGCGTCGAGCGCTGCCATGATTGCTGCCTCTTCTCAGGTAACTTGTACCGATTATGAAGATGGCGCTCAGGCTGTGGGATTTAGCAATATTGTGATGGCTGAAGCTGGCGACTGTAATAGGGGCGACATCGCCCACGATGTAAGGAATAGGATTGAGTTGAGGGATTTGGTTAAATACGAATTGATGACGCCCACCCCGTAGGATGGGAGTAGCGAAAGCAGTTATGGGAGTGGAGGCTTTCTCTTAGGAAGTGAAGGCTCTATAGTAATCTTGACACCATCAAGACCGATGAATTCCGGATCACGTGGAGGAAAGTAATCTTTTACCAGTTTATCGCGTAACCGTGCTTTAACCGCTTTGATAATATGGGTTTTTGGTGGTGCAAGGTATTTTTTTAAATTCTCTCCTGTCTTTTCATTATCTTTCGCCTTTTCAGTAAGCATTCCCCAGTATTTTTCCACCTCAACTTTATCGATCAGTTCGGGGTAATCATTATGTACCTGTTTGGGGAAATACATGAAAAAATCATCTGCAACTTCTGCCGGATCCGACCAGTCTACTTTTTGTTCTTCGGGGCGCTTTTTTTGGTCCGCAAACCAAAGCAATACGATGAAGTCTGCCTTAGCAAATTTGAATTCTTCTCCATGAATTATTGCTGTAAGCGTGTTGGGATCAAGTTTCAGGCTCAAGTCATGTTCACGGTTTGCAATCTCAACAACCTTGGAGAAACTGGAACGATTTTCGATAACACTTGAAGGCAAGCCATCCCTGAGACGCACGAAGGGAATTTCCGACAGGTCGACTTTCGCACCTTGAGCATCAGCAAAAGTTGTCCCTTCTTTATTCGTGGCTACGCGGTATGTGTAGTTCGTGGGATAAAAGAAATCCGGGTTGGTTTCGAACGGTGCACTGACCAGTACATGGCTGAGCTTGTCCTGCTTGCGACCCAGAAGGCTTAGCGCGTAGCCAATGAAAAACCCCATGGTTTTACGCCCGCCAGCGATGGAAACGTGCAACTCGGTGTCTTCCTTGCTTGTCAGCTCGCGTACCAATTCGGTAATCTGGTCTGCGGCCAGGATGTTGTGTTCATCGGTGCGAACGTCATCCAGATCGACACCGTTGGCGTCAGTCAGGATGTGGATATTGCCGATCGGGAAGTGGATAGGAGGCAAGTTGTAATCACTCAAAAGCCGCGTAAACCAGCCTTGTTGCCCGTTCTGTGCATGCAGAAGGGCAAGGCGCGCAGTTGCAGCACCTGTGGACGTCGTGATGAGGTGCACTTCATCCGGCACCCATTTGATGATATCGCCATTGGCTTGGCGAACACCTTGTACCGCCAAGGCATAGATGGTCTCGGTTACGACCTGAGGCGAGCCTCCAGTGCAAGACAAAAGAATTTTGCGGGTCATGCTGTATCTCCTTCTGGTTCAAAAATTGAGTGGGTGGTCGAGAGCTTGCTGCAATTGCCGTGCCGCCATGCCATCACTATACCCTTCCCGGTAGCCATTGACAAAGGTCTCTGCATCCACACCGGGTATCCAGGTGCTGGGATAAAGTAGCCGGAGTTCAAGAAGGGAACGGCGGCGCGCGCCCTGTTGCGCAGCTTCGCTGCCGAGCTGATACCCTTTACGATAAAGGTCGAAGATGTTCATGGTGTCGTCTTCGCAACGTGAGGCGGCAATATTCCGCGCCCCGCGCTGCGCCGGTTCAGCCTTTGATTATGAGGCTGTGGTTGAAGTTTATCGAGCTTCCTGGCGGGGTATCTTTGTTGAAATCCGAACGATTGAGAGTGCGTGATTCCCCCGTAGGCGAGGTGACGACGACGGAGGTGGCGCTGTCCGGGGCAAGGTCGGAAATTTTGCTGCCGGGAGTGATGTCACGAGCCTCTCCATCCAAAATGATGGATCTGTATTTGTTGCTGTCATGTGTGGCCATGATGTTCTCCATGCTGTAGATTGAACGTGGTATTGGAACAAAAGCTGTGGGTGGGAATTATGCGGCGGCGGTAGCTTCCGGCGAGCCCCCGCAATGTTGCGAAAAATCGAGATGACTTCCTTCGCGGGGCAGCTCATCCTCCATGCACCTGCCCAAGCGTGTGCCGCAGGTAGTGCAGGCGGCATCGGGCGCGGTGGGGTAATGCGGGTTGGCAAGGTCGAGTCGTTCAACATGGGAGTTGTCGCTGTTCTGGTATACCGAGAGCGCAACAGGACCCCAGCCGAACAACCAGGTCATGATTTCCTGCACCATCGAAGAGACGGATTGCTGGTTCAGGCAATAAACCGAGGGGGTGGCTGCTTCCGGCTCGTTCTTGATATAACCCGCGGCGCGTTGCTGGGAGAGCATTTCCAGGCTGAGGAAAACGGGAGGGTGCCGGCGCGCGTAAAAGGTGACTGGGGAGCACTGCCCGCAAGCGGTCAGGCCGGGGATGACGGTGTGGTTACTGGTCTCAAAAACAGGGCGGCCCGCTCTGGCGGTAAGGGCCGTGCCGCAATCGAACCAAGGCACGGCATACTGGATTGAAACACGATTCACAAACCAACGGGATTCGCTGTTATCCGTGCAACCGACGATCAGATCGGCACTTTGCATGGCGCTGATGGCCGCGTCTGAAAAAGCCAGGGTGGGGATGGCGCGCACCGTTGTTGCACCCGCGAAGAGCGCGTTTGTACGGGCGGCAAGGCATTCGGCCTTGTTTTTGCCAATATCAGCAAAACCCGCGCCTTGCAACCGGTTGAGGTTCGTGGCCTCGATCGGGTCGCCATCAATGAGGTCGATGTGGCGGATTCCCAGTCTGGCCAATGTTTCCAGCGCAATCGAGCCCGTTCCGCCTGCACCCACCAGAGCGACGCGCAGTGAACCCAGGATGACGCGTTGTCGGGGCGCAATCACGGTACTTTGTCGTTGCTGCCAAAGAGCATCTTCTCCCGTCTCCGGCAAACCGTGGCGTTCGAAGCCATTTCCCCCAAGGATGTCGACCATTACTTGCTTGAAGGCGGGGCGAAGTCTTCCGTCCTTCTTCTCCCAAACGACCCGTCGGGCGCGCCAACCGTCTTGCGCCATCAGCAGCGAAATGAAATGGATTTTATGGCCTTCGGGTAGTTTGCCGGAAAACTCATTTTGCATCAGATAAGCCGCGCGCAGATCATCCTTGTTATCGATTCCAGAGAAAACCGCATCCCTGGAAAACCAATGGTCGTGTGTCTCAACGATGGCCAGCGCCTTGCGCTGTTCTTTAATGCCGCGCCAGATCACGCCTGCCCGGACATCCGCATGAACCATCAGCAGCCCCTGATTCTGATCACGGTAGCAATCCGGACCGGGAAGAAAAACGCTGTCCGGGTCAGCCATGACCATGAGCAGATCGCCTTCCGCCGTTTCCAGCGCATTGGCAAAGGCATAGCTGAGCGCCTCTTTATTCTTTCCGGACGCGAGGTGGTAGTCTCTGAGTAGTCGTGCAACCGGGTGGGTTATTCTGATTCGGTCCATGTTCCTTACTCCTCCAATACACGCCAAAAGGATTGCAAAAGCTTCAACATGTTGTCGCCGCGGTTCGGATGCTGAATGTTGTAACGCCACCCATCAAGATGCCCGTAGCAGACCCAGAGCCAGCCCGGAGGTGGCTTGGGCGCATTGTGAAAACTCACGCCCCCGGCAAACACGTTGAACTTGCTTTGCAGATGGCTTAGCAGTGTCTGGTTAGTAGAGCTTTCCTTGAGGAAAATACCGCGCGGGGAGTTGTCCGGGTACTCGTGGATGTCAAACAACAGATCAAGCCGATCCTCCGGCGCGTATTTGTCGGGTAGCGGGAAGTCCACCACCCACAAAGTTCCTCCATGCTCTCCCAGTCCGGCCTGCGGATAAAGCTTGTTCCCGGAAAAGCAGGTCAGCCATCGATTGATTTCGGCAGCCTCCCATCGGAGTAAATCTGCTGTTATATACATCATGTTCTCCTGTGCGCTTGGTGTTTGTGTAAATGATTAGACATCAAAAGGCTTGGGAATCAATCAATCGCAATGTTGCAATGGAGTGGTGGTGCTGGCTGAGGTATGAGAGAGTCAATGCCTTGTAGATAATCAGGCATTTGCTCCTGAAAGTTGCTTTTCGTCAGTACTGGGTGCCTCGAATAACACGTCATTCACATGGCGCATCGTTCTGTCACCTTCGTTTGCCAGTTGCTGGGGAGCTGCTTGCAGAGGGTTGGATTTACGCGCCAATCTAATCCTTGTCTGAAAAGCCTTTAAGGCGGATTGTTGGACTAGTGGAGCTAAATCTAGTACCAGTATCGCAAGCACATCAAGTGGGGTGTTGGGGTTTCTCGCCACATACTTGCGTACACCTGTGGCCGGATCGACCGCCAGTTGCTGGAGTACTTTCATTGGGGTATTGGGGTTTCTCGCCACATACTCGCGCACATCTTCGTCCTGATCGCCCGCCAGTTGCTGGAGTACTTCCACTGGGGTGTTGGGGTTTCTCGCCACATCTTTGCGCACACCTGTGGCCGGATCGACCGCCAGTTGCTGGAGCACTTCCACTCGGGTGTTGGGGTTTGCCGCCACATCTTTGCGCACACCTGTGGCCGGATCGACCGCCAGTTGCTGGAGCACTTCCACTCGGGTGTTGGGGTTTGCCGCCACATACTCGCGCACATCTTTGGCCGGATCGCCCGCTAGTTGCTGGAGTACTGCAGCCGGGGTGTTGGGGTTTGCCGCCTCACTCGCGCGCGCATTTCCCCGCATCTTTGTGCACACGCTGGAATACCATTTTCTTTAGGATATAGGTGTGTCTCGTCACATACTTGCGCACACCTGTGGCCGGATCGCCTGCCCGTCGCTGGAGTACCGCGGCCGGAGTGTTGGGATGTCCTGTCATCTTATTGCGTACCTCAATGTGTTGACAGCTTGCCTTTCTCATATCAGAAGCGCTACGGGCGAGTTTTTTTTGGGAGTAGATCAGTACGCTCGTGTGCACTTCCACTGAGGCGTTGAGGTTTTTCGCTGCACTCTTGCGTACTCGATTAGCATGGTCATTTGCCAGTTGCTGAAGTGCTACCGCCGGAGTGTTAGGGTTTTTCGCCACATGAATACGCACCCATTCATCCCGGTCATCCGCCAGTTTCAAGAGTGCTTTGGCTAGGGTATTTGGGTTTTTCGCCATCTTGCGGCGTACCCTGATGTTTTGATTGCCCGCCTGTTTTAGAAGCTCTGCTGGCGAGGTGTTTTTGGTATGGTGTAGCTCAGAGGTCTCATGTCTTTGCTCCCTGTTATGACTATGGCTCATGATTGTGCTCCTGTACTTGGCGACACATTATTTGTCTTACACATCACCATGGGCATGCTTAGCTCGTCGATGTGTTGCTGTCCCTGCCGACGGGCCTGGGCCAATGTATCGCCCAGCAACTCGTCTACCCTCACGCGCTCGGCTCGACTCCCATAGTTCGATAGGGTCGTGTTGCCTTTGCGCAGCAACCGTGCCAGCACGTCAGGGCTGACATGGCCTACCGTTACTCCGTATTCGGCCGCTACCTCTCGCACCATGGTCAGCAGCAGTGTTACGCGCTGTTCTGCCGCGATGGGCCGATACACGACAAAGCGTCCGATGCGCCCCACCAGTTCCGGGGCCAGTCCAGCCCGACGCAAGTGCTGACGGCAGACATCGGTTTCTTGTTCAGGCGTTGAGTTGCGGGATTCGGGCGAGAGGTCTCTCAGTATGTCTTCCGCGCACAGATTGCTGGTGAAAATGAACACCCAGCGCCGGCAGTCCAATTGATGCCCGCCACCGGGCAGTGCCGAGGCGCTGGACAGCCGGCCTGCATCCATCGCATTCATCAACACCTTGAATATTACGGGATGGGCTTTCTCGATTTCATCAAACAGCAACACGCCAGGATCGCCACTGGACAGGGCGTCGACCAGTTCGCTGCGCTCGCCGTGTCCCACATAGCCTTGCGGGGAGCCGAGTAGCTGACTGATCCGGTATTCTTCCGCGTATTCGGACATGTCCAGCCGCAGATAACGCCAGCGTTGCTGGCCCGGACTGTGTTCGGTGAGCAGTTCAGCCAGGACTTCGGCTGATAGCGTCTTGCCCACCCCGGAGGGTCCCACGGAAAACAGCACGGCTGGGCGCTGCGGCGCGCTGCGCATCAGGTGTCGCGTTACCGTGCTGCTGATGGTGCGCAAGGCGCTCGCCTGACCGATGACGCGCGCGGCCATGCCCTGATAGAGCGTATCAGCATCAAGCCACTGACTTTGGGAGGACTCGGCCAACAACCGTACCTGCACATCTTCAAGATCGGTGGTGGGCAGGGGGATGGTCGCTGTTGTGTGAGAAGAGTGGTTTTGGCGTGCGTTAGTGCTTGCCGGGGACGCGGACTTTCTGTTTACGCCATAGCTCGACGCCAGTGGCCCCTGCACCCAGGCCACCAGATCGGCAAAGTTAACGAACTGACGTTGGCCGTCGATGAACCACTGGCGAACCGTGGGTTCGGCGCCGAACCACTGCACGTCGAACTGCACCAGCAGCGTGGCGCAACCACTGTTGGCATCAACCTCGAAACCAATATCTGCCTGGTCTGGAACCGCGCCCGGGGGCATGGGCTGCGCCCGGAATCGCACGCAGCGCCCTGTTGCGCGACGTTGCAGATTAGCGTAGGCGCCGGGATCAGGGCGGAGAAAGTCATACATGTCGTTACCTCGTAGCGGGACGTTGTTGTTGTTTGGGGACGAACAAGGGCTGGGAGAGCGGCAAGGTCTGCGTGTTCGCGGTACGGACCTGGGCGTCACGCTGAACATTGCGCAGGTCGCCTGTGCCACCACAATCGAGGCAGTGGTAGCCTGTTGCCGGAGGGGCCTCGGCTTCTTGCTCTTGCCACAGCACGTCGTCGAAAAGGTAGCATGCTTGACCCGCACTGGCCTTATCGAATGCAGTGATGCCCATTGTTTTGGATAGATCGGGATCCATGCGCAGCCGTACGAAATTGCGCTTGCCGATGCGCTGCAGCAGGCTCCCCCAACGTGAGTGGCTACTGCCATGGTGTAGCAGTGCCAGCAGCACCCAACCGGCCAGGGCGTTAAGACGCATCGCGGAAAAGATCGGCGAGCCGTGAGAAGTCACATCGTTGGACAGCTTCTTGTTGACAAAATAGTCGTAGCGAGAGCTGAGGATGCATCGATGGCAGGCCGCCGTGATCCCAGGGTAGGTAAAGGTGAGCTCTCCGCCTCGCCCTTCGCGATACATCTGGGCGCAGAGACTGGGTATGCCCAGCTTAAGCGCCAGGCGGTTGGTGCGTGCCTGGGCGTTAAAACTGTCAGTCAGGCCACAAATCACGGTGTGCTCAGGGGTACGACCTTCCAGACTGCCAAATGCAAGTTCCTGCATGCGTTCGTCGCTCAGATCATCCAGACGTACCTTGAGGCCGAGCGTGGCAGCGTCGGGATTGATATCCCTGATGCGCTCCGAAAGCGCGTCGACCTTGGCGCGACCGATATCACGGCGATAGGCTTGCTGGGTAGCGATGTTCGTTTCGGAGATGGTGTCGGGGTCAATCAAAACCCACTGCCCAATGCCGCTACGTGCGCTGTCTTCGACAAACGATGCGCTTCCCCCAGTGCCTACCACAATCACGCGGCAACGCCGCAGGCGCGGCAGATCATAGGCGGATTGCACACGGTCGAAGGTGTTACCGATTTTCGTATGAGAGGTTGTTGTGGTGTCGTTTTTGACCAGCATGTTGCTGACATTCGCGTAAGACGCTGCCGCAGTACACGTGGTGGTCGAATTCAGCGTGCTTCGATCGCTTGGCAATGTATGAATCTTACGACCCAGGGACAGCATTGTAAAACGTCTGTCGGTGTTCTCACTCAAGGCGTTGAGTACATGGACCCCCCCAATTGACAGTGCATCAGCTTCCGGGAGATTGAGTGCACAGATATCCCGTTGTGAAACGCGTACACGGTTGGCTCCATCGCGCTCAGCCACGTACGCACGCAGCTCAAAGACGCCGGTATCCCCTGCCGAAATCACGATAGGCATCCACATCCAGGGCATGTCAGGGATGTTGGTCAAAATTCGGTGCGCGTAAATTTCGTCCGCTCCGGAGGGCCTGACAATGCCGGGTGGATGTGAGTGAACGAAACCCTTCATGCGTAGACCCTCGGCATTTATTTTTTTCAATAAAGCGTTGAGCGTTGCCACTGCTGGCGTATATGACGCACCAGTGTTCCGGCTGTTGGCGTCAAAATGCGTTTGACTAATGACGTCGCTGTCTTCAGGTCCGCACAGCAGCGCTCCGGTTTCGGCCGGTTGGCGACCGAGCTTGTTAATGATTTCGCGCAATGCCTCCCAGGTGATGGACATCGCCTTGGGTGGGAATTCGCGTAAAAACTTGGCGTTGGGCATGATAAATCTCCTGATGGTTAGAACTTTTTTCCGCTTCGGATGTACTCTTGAGTGAGATCAGCCCAGGCGGCCGCTACCTTCCTCGCATCCGATTCCGTGCGGGGTTGGGGCTCCCTGCAGATGTACTTGCGACCGTCGCGGCTGTCGGTATAGCGGTGTGTGGCATGGGCATCTTCGTTGCGGCCCTGATAGCTGGGCTGCTTGAAGATATAGATGTAAATTTCGCCGTTGCTCTGCGGTTCAAAGGAGAAGCTGTAATCAGCTTGTCCGTCTTGTGTGCGGTAGATCAGTCTCATGTCATTGCTCCTGAAAGCGGCCGCCGCGCCAGAAGCTGACGCGGGGCCGTCTTGTTAGTTAACGGAAAGTACCTGGAGGAATTTCGTCCCCACCACGGAAAGTGCCCGGGGGGATTTCATCTCCGCCACGGAGCAGGACCCGTGGAGTATTGCTTCCCAAAGAACGAGGGTTGATAACAATGATGGTGCGATAGTCGATTTTCATCGTAAACTCCTTGCCCCAGTGATTAACATTAGCGGCAGGTAATGGGGCCTCCCTGCCGTGTAGCCGACCAAAGTGGTCGGTATTGATTTCTGCGTAGTTTGCACACGAAAGCAGGGAGAATCGACGAGCAAAATATTGCGATGTTGGGGGGTATTGGTCGACGTATGTCAAGACCTTGTGTAAGTCCTTCGGGACAGTACAAAACCGGCGACTCTGATGCTCTGCTCGTCCCCTGCGACATGGCTTTATGGCAAACATCGCTGTCAGTGATGCCATCCATCTCGGCAACCTGCCCGTACACCTTGTTGTCAGTTGTTTGCCAGCGCTACGCAGCCTATTCAGCGATTTACTTTCGCACAGGTATTAAGGCGAAAATTTTCGCAGACTTTCCATCCACGCTTATGCCAACAATGGCTCCCAGTCGTCCAAAGGCTATCCATGCTCATTTATTATTCGACGACAATGGTGCACTCGGGTCGACTTCGATGTCGTCAGTCAATGCCTAGAGACCTTGTATGAAATCAGCATTAGTAGCTTGCGGGGTTTCAGGATAGTTGGTGACACCGCGTGCCAGAAAATCCAGAAATCTGGCATGCGCCGGGGTGTAAGCAGTCAACCGTGGGTTTGTCCTGCACTGCTTACGGCACATGAAAGGTATCCAAAAAACGGCCTTGATTTGGTAAAGTCTCGATCCATGAAACGTTCCGAGATGAAATCTGAACTGATATTGACTTTACTTCTCTGCTGGCTCGTCCCTTCCGCTGCGCTCGCCGCACAGAATTACCCTTTTCGTATCCACAGCGTAAAGACCACCAGCCAGCATTTGGTGACCGCCATTAACGATGGCCCCGCCACTATCACTGTGTTTGTCAATGTCAGCGGCACCAACATTAGCTCCGACCGCCACTGGCCGGTTATCGATGTCATTGCCCCCCACTCTCCAAAGCAGCTTGGCTGGGTCCAGGCGGCCAATCCTCGACAGGGGTATTCGTTCAAGACGAATTTCAATTATGGTTTGGGAGACGTCAACAAAATCTCGGATGGAAGCATTTCCTATCGCATCCCTTTTGCCGACGGTATTCGCAGCCGTGTTGATCAGGCACCTGGCGGCAGAATAACGACACACACTCACTCAAGCAGTACCTTTGCCATCGACTTCACCGTCCCGGAAAACACCCCCGTAGTCGCGGCGCGCGGCGGCACCGTCGTTTCCGTTGAGGACTCTTTCACCGTGGGAGGGCAGCGACAGGAACTTTTGGACAAAGCCAACACGATCGAGATACAGCATTCCGACGGAACGATCGCAAACTACGTCCATCTTGCGCCGGGAAAAGCCGCTGTCCGGGTAGGACAGATTGTCTCGACGGGACAACTGATCGGGTACTCCGGGAATACGGGGTATTCGAGTGGCCCGCATCTGCATTTTGTGCTCACGCGCGCTGTTGTGGGTCCGGATAACAAGGTCGACGCCCAATCCTTGCCAGTTTCGTTTTACGCCTACAACCCACCCACGAGAATCCTGATCGAGCAGGGAATGACGGTGGAAGCCGATTATGCCCATCCCATGCCGGTTGCCCGGACCCATGCGCAGCCCACGGATAACCGCCCTCCCGGAATTGTGAAAGCGGATACCTCCCCTACGCTACAAAATAGCCGAAACAAGAATGATGCCCCCTCCGTTCTCATTACCTTCGACGTGTCGTGGCTCGATGATGTCGAGCGGCGCACTGGACAACCGTGGTGGGTCTGGGCGGGGTTGTTTCTGCTCGCCATCATTTTAGTAAAAGCAGTGCGTTCCGTGTTTTCCACATCGAAAAGAAAGAAGTCCTATCGTATCGAACCGGGAAACCGCTTCAACGATCTCTAGTCACTCTCAAAAAACACATCTTAACCTATTGATTTTGTTGATAAGAAATTTCACCATTTTCGACCACCCCGTGTTTCTTCGGGATGATTTTCGGCCCCGGCCCGATTACTTCGCTAACAAGTCAAATCCGTACAAATCATGAGAAGAAATCAATGCAACTTGTATCGTCCTCCCGGAAAGCCCCCTTTGGGTTCCGGCTCGTCCGGCTCAGGGACGCGCCGCATTGCATTGAACTAATATCTGGAAAGCACTGCAGCGGGTGCGATTCTCATGATCGGGTGCGATTCAAACTGATGTGCCGAGCGCATCCTGAGATGGAACCGGAGGCATCCCGGGCGGGCCGGCGCAAAGGCAAGTGTCTGCGCTGGAAGGAAGCCGACCCAGGCCATCGTTCCGGCCGGAGAAGCTCACGGATGGATGGAAACGCAAAAGGATCGCTTGAAGCGCGGGCAGGCCCAATACGTCCTGGAGGCCCTGGAACCGTATCGGGAAGATCGGCGGGTCAAGGAAGCCCCCGTTCGCGCCTGCCACCGCTACCTCAGCGGGCGGCTCAATCAGCTCCACTACGATGAAGCGCTCCGCCAGGACTTGCCCATTGGCTCCGGCGAGATCAAGAGAGCCCCGGCGCCTGGTGGCGGTCCCACAACGCAGAATACATGCTGGCTTTACGATTGAACCGCGCCAACCATCGCTGGCAACACCAGTTTGAATCGCACCCCTCATGATCCGGCCTGACAAATTCGAGGAAACAAGCGGAAGCCCTATTCCGCCGCCCTATATTTCCGATTCCGGTTTCCTCCGCTTGCGACAACAACATCCTCGGCAGCGAGTTGTAAGAGTACCCGACGCGCCGTTTTTGGATTGCGTCCAATGAGCTCCGCTGCTTTTGTCGCGCTGACTTCGCCGTTTTCTGTGATATACGCAAGAAGCGTTTCGCGATAATTTTTATCGGACACATTGCCGTTATCGGACATTTTATCGGACACATTGCCGTTATCGGACACATTACCGTTATCACTCACTTCACTGTCCGATAAATCGAGAGGAATAATCGTTTTGAACACATCACCCTCGATAAGTTCGGGTTCTCTGCCGGAGTATATTTTTGTGAACTTATATAAATTTCTCACGCCGGAACCGAGTACATCGGCGCGTCCGATATTGATAAAGAAATTTGCGAGGATCGGGTTCTTCGGATACGGTTGACCGCCTACGGTACAAGCTGTCTAAGCAGTTCATGCAGAAAATCCCCTGCTTTCCGCTCTCCTTTTCCCGGCTCGCGCACCCAATAGGGTTTGCCGGTTATGGAAGAGGATGAGGCGACCTGGTCGATGAACTGCTCTGCCGTCTGCAAACGGTCGCGGGTATGACCGAGCTTCAGTTTAAGGTGATCTACCGCTTCGGCGGCGCTATGCGCGTCCCCGTTGCGGATAAAAACAAGCGTACTGCGTTTTTCCAGCGCGGAAAGCAGGGCATTGATGCGGGTTTCCTCTTGCGGGGGCAAGGCTTGAGCCGATGATGACAGTAACAAGGCGAAGAGGACAAAAACAAGGAATCCCCACAGGCCGCGGCAAGCATAAGGATTGGGCTTGTGTTTCATGTGGGACGGTTCCCGATTTGCTGTTGTAGCGCTTTACTGCTTGAAAACGAGGAATTCCCAGACTTCCGTGGATTCTTCGACGGCTTTTTCCGCCGCCGCCACGTCGCGCCGTTCGACCGCTTCCAGAATTTTCTGGTGGGCGTCGCTGGACTCGTAACTGAAATTGCTGTGTTTCGTCAGACTTTGCGCGACGTAGGGCCGGAAATATTGCATGACGAAGCGGTAGATGGTCTCCAGTGGCCGATTTTTCCCCGCCCGGCCGAGAATCGCGTGGAATTCGAGTTCGAGCGAGAGCAATTCTTCGTATTTCTTTTCCGCTTTGTCTTTCAGGGACTGGGTCTTTTTCACGCACTTGCGCAACAGTCGGAGGTCGTCGTTCGTTGCGTTGAGAGTCGCCAGGCGCACCACGTTCTTTTCGAGGATGGTTCGGAGTTCCTTCAGTTCGGCGAACTCCGGTTGCGAGACGATGATCTTGAACAGCAGCGGATCGAACATGACTTCGCCGCCGCCTGTCGAGATGTAGGTTCCGTCACCCTGCTTGACTTCGACGATGCCAAACGCCGAGAGTATCTTCATGGCTTCGCGGACCGGGCCCCGGCTGACCGATAAGAGACGGCACAGCTCGGGCTCCGGCGGGAGCCGGTCTCCGGGTAAAACCTTCTTTCCGAGCAACAGTTCCTTGATGCTGTTGACCACGAAATCGACCGATGAGGCGGCGGCGGGCCTGGAGGCCAGAAAAGCCGAAAAATCGGGCTTTTGCGTTGACTCTCGCGCTGGCTCTTGCGTTGATTCCAAAATTGATTCCTGTGCGCTCACTGCTTTTCTCCTGCTGTCCGTTGCCGGCTTGCGCTGTCGGTTTCGACCGAACGACGCATGCGTTCCAGATTGTGGGCGTTCCACTCGTTCTCGATACGCGCGGTTTTCTCGTAATCGTCCTGCCAGGTCAGCCAGTGCTCGACCACCTGATTGATGCCACGCGCTTCCGGATCGACCTTCCCGATCATGTAATCATAGGGCAGCAGCCCTTTGCCCAGCTCACAGCCTTCAAGCGTAAACCCGACCCAGCCTCCCCGCCGGGTAAAGGCAAAATCCTTGACGTGCAGGTTGGCCACGTAAGGCGCACAGCGGTCGATCACCGCCAGGGGATGTTCCAGATTGGCCACGCAGTTGGCTGGATCGAGGCAAATCCCGAGATTCTTGCTGCCGACACTTTCCACCAGCGCAACAATATCCGATGAACTGAGTTGCTCGTAGGTTTCCAGCGCGAGCATCACACCCGACGCTTCGTAGGCCGGTATTGACGTTCTGAGCAATTTCTCCGCTTCGGACAGCGTGGGCCGATGGTCCGGCGCATTGACCATGCTCCTGATCAGCTTCGCCCCAAGCCGATCGGCCACGCGCAGATAATTCATCAGATGTTCGTGTTGGACGCCTTTTGTACCAAGTTCCAGGGTGATCCCCAAATCCCTGGCATTTTTTTTCAGATCCGCGAGCTGGGCGTCGGAATAGGTCTGAAGCGGCGGGTAATCGCAAATCTGGAATACCTGAGCCCCCAATTCCCGCGTTCGCGGCAATAAGGCGTTCAAGCCAGGTGCTTCAGGCGCACGCTCGGATATCTGCCAGAAAAACGCATAGGTACTCAGCCCAATCATGAATGTCACCTCAAATTTGAATGGCACACCAGATCGCCATCATTCGTCAGGGGGCGAACATAAATGTATGATGTTTGATCAAAATTATCGATGGGTGAATGCGGCTTGTCAAGCAATGTTCATAGGGGTGCGATTCAAACTGATGTAGTGGTCAAGAAATATCGGACAGATGGATAGGTTGTTTTCCTGCCGAAAGTGATTCATAGACATTGGGCGGCAGGTAACCCAAAGTCGAGTGCAAGCGGGAGCTGTTGTAGAAGCCGACGATGTAATCCGTGATGTCACGAACCGCTTCCGCCGGGTTGGCATAGTCACGCTGCCAGACGCGCTCCCTCTTGAGATTCAGGAAGAAACGCTCCATCACGGCATTGTCCCAACAGTTCCCTTTGCGGCTCATGCTGGCCTGTAATCCATGTCGCGCCAGCAAGGCGCGATGAAGCGCACTGGCGTACTGGCTTCCACGATCGGAATGCACCATCATCTTCTTCGGGGGCTGGCGTTGCGCGATGGACATCTGCAAAGCCGAACACACCAACTCAGCTTCCATGTTGGGCGCCATCGCCCAGCCCACGATCTTGCGTGAGTACAAGTCCATCACGGCCGCCAGGTAAAGCCAGGCGCTACGGGTGCGGATAGACGTGATGTCTGCCACCCAGGCGAGATTGGGCGCGCCGGGCTGGAATTGGCGATCCAGGACATTGCTGGCTACAGGGAGCCCATGCTTGCTATCCGTTGTGTGAATGAATTTGCGCTTCCAGACCGGTTGTATCTGGTTTAAGCGCATGAGCTTGCGAACTCGGTAGCGACCCAGGGGAATCCCCTGATTCGCTAACGCGACCCGCAAGCGCCGACTGCCGTAGCTTTTACCAGAATCGACAAAAGC
>BNUC01000043.1 GCA_025997075.1 Betaproteobacteria bacterium
CCCCAAGCTGCTCGATGCGGACGGTCGCTGCGTGTTCGGGGCGACGGTAGATCTGGAAGACCAGGACTCGGGCGATCAGGTAAGCTATCAAATCGTCGGGGAAGATGAGGCCGATGTGAAGACGGGGAAAATTTCCATCAATTCTCCAATAGCCAGGGCGCTGATCGGCAAATCCGTCGGCGACGTGGCCCAGGTCAAGGCGCCGGGTGGAATTCGGGAATATGAGCTGCTGGAAGTTCGCTACGAGTAATTCCGGCTCGTCTTCGCATCTCGCTGTAACTGCTTATTCCGTTCAGGCGATGACCCTGCCTGCGGCGGCGATTCGGATTCGAAAATGAGGCGAGGGAGTATATACTCCCGCGACCGGGTTTATTGCCTTCCGCCATCCAAGCCTCCAGCCATGCCTGACGCCATCATCGCGCCGCCCAGCGAATACGAAATAACCACTCTGGGCCAGTTTTTTACGCCACAGACAATCGTCGACTGTATGTTGACGCTCGTGCGCAATCAGGGGCGCGTGCTTGAGCCCGCCTGCGGCGACGGCGTGTTTCTGAAGCATTTTCCGGGCGCGCTGGGCATCGAGATCGATCCTCGTTGCGCGCCGCCGGGCACCGAGGTGATGAATTTTTTCGAGTTGTCGGAGGATGAACAGTTCGCCACGATCATCGGCAATCCGCCTTACGTCCGCTATCAGGACATCTCGCCCGGAACGCGGCGTCTGGCGCGCAGGTCCGTGCTCGACGGACGGGCCAACCTGTACCTGTTCTTCATCGAAAAATGTTTGCGCCACCTCGAACCGGACGGCGAACTGATCTTCATCACGCCGCGCGACCTGCTCAAGGCCACCTCCGCCGTTCCGCTCAACCGGCTGCTTTACGCCGCAGGAACAATTACCGACTTCATCGATCTGGGTGACATGCGCCTGTTCGACGACGTGACGCCGAACTGCGCCATCTGGCGTTTCCAGAAAGGTGATATGTCCCGCAACGCCCGCTTCGCGACTCTCGGCCTGGGCATGGGAGTAGAAGAATTACGGCAACCGGCATGGGAAAAGCGGCGCTTCGTCGAAGCGGGCGGACACCTGCTGTTTACGCGCCACAACTACCCGTTGCGTTTGTCGGATATCGCCTTCGTCAAAGTGGGCGCGGTTTCCGGGCTGGACGAAATTTACGCTAACGACTTCTACGGTAACCGGGACTTCGTATGTTCCTCAACCGTTGCCGATGGAAAAACCCGGCGGATGATCTGGTGCGAATCCGGCGAACCGCCGCCGGATTCGCTGGTTCCTTATAAAAAACGGCTGCTCGCCCGCCGCATCCGCCCCTACGATGAATCGAACTGGTGGCAGTGGGGCCGTGGCTACTACCAGTCGGACTTGCCGAGGGTTTACGTTAACGGCAAGACCCGGCGGCCGAGACCATTTTTCGTACACGACTGCCCGCATTACGACGGAGCAGTGCTTGCCATTTTTCCAAAGAACCCCCACGTGGACGCGCATGCCTTGGCGTCCGCGCTCAATCAGGTAGACTGGGAGGATCTCGGCTTTATCTGCGACGGCCGTTTTCTGTTTACCCAGCGCAGTCTGGAACAAACCCTTCTACCTGGGGTTTTCCGTTCTTTCCTTCCGGAAAACGGAAAGTCCTGGTGGAAAAAGCTGAAAGAGATGATCTGACCGCGAATCTGACCGCTAACCGGCGCTCAGGAACATTGGGGTGCTTGTTTTCTCACCGCCCCGGAACGATTGGAGAACGACGATGGTTCCTCGTCTGACCACGGCCCTGAACGGCCCTCTGCTTGAACTCGAACGCAAGTTTATCGACGCCACGCCGGAAATCGAGCGCTGGTTGCGCAACAAATGGCAGGAACACACGCCACCGTTCTATGGCTCGGTGGATCTGCGCAATGCCGGCTTCAAACTGACACAGGTGGACATGAACCTGTTTCCTGGTGGCTTCAACAATCTCAACCCGGATTTCATGCCTTTGTGCGTACAGGCCGCGATGACGGCGATCGACAAAATCTGTCCGATGGCCAAAAGTCTGCTGCTCGTCCCCGAGAACCACACGCGCAATCATTTTTACCTGCAAAACGTCGCGCGACTGGTGACCATCCTGCGCATGACGGGGCTCAACGTGCGCGTCGGCTCGCTGCTCCCGGACATCGACAAGCCCACGCCAATCGAATTGCCCAACGGCACGTCCCTGCTGCTCGAACCTCTGGTGCGCACTCACTATCGGCTTGGCCTGGATAATTTCGATCCCTGCGCCGTTCTGCTCAACAATGACCTCTCCGCCGGCGTCCCGGACATTCTGCAAAATCTCAATGAGCAATTCATCCTGCCGCCGCTGCATGCCGGTTGGGCGGTACGCCGTAAATCCAATCACTTCGTCGCCTTCGATGAAGTAGCCGAGGAGTTCGCCCGGCTTATCGGCATCGACCCGTGGCGAATCAATCCGTACTTCGGCGTCTGTAGCGGCGTCGATTTCCATGACCGGCAGGGTGATGACTGCCTGAGCGCCACCGTCGACGCGGTGCTCGCCAAAATACGCGAAAAATATCGGGAATACGGCATTGAGGAAACGCCTTTCGTGGTGGTCAAAGCCGACGCCGGCACTTACGGCATGGGCGTAATGACGGTCAAGGACGCCTCCGAAATCGTCGGGCTGAACCGTCGCCAGCGCAACAAAATGTCGGTGATCAAGGAAGGCATGAACGTCACCCAGGTGATCATCCAGGAAGGCGTGCATACGCGCGAGCGCGTTGGCGACGGCGTCGCCGAACCGGTGGTTTACATGATCGACCGCTACGTCGTGGGCGGTTTCTACCGGGTGCATGCCGAACGCGGCAACGACGAAAACCTTAACGCGCCGGGGATGCACTTCGAGCCCTTGTCTTTCGAGACCAGTTGCTGTCTGCCGGATTGCTGCCAGACGCCGGACGCCCCGCCGAACCGCTTTTACGCCTACGGCGTCATCGCCCGTCTGGCGCTACTCGCGGCCTCGCTCGAACTCGAACGCACCGAACCCAAGGAGGACTAATTCATGCGCATTGCTTTCATCGTCGACCCGCTCGATCACCTGAAACCCTACAAGGATTCCAGTGTCGCCATGATGCGCGCGGCGCAGGCAGCCGGACATACGGTTTTCGCCATCCTGCAGCCGTCGCTGCACTGGGCGACGGAGCGCGGCGTCTGCGCGAAAGCCACCCGCTTGACGCTGCTTGATGCCGATCATCCCTGGTACGCGGAAGGCGGGAGCGCGATCGAGCCGCTATGCGCTTTCGAGGCGATTGTCATGCGCAAGGATCCGCCTTTCGACATGGAATACGTCGCCAGCACCTGGCTGCTGGAGCGCGCCGAGGCCGAAGGCGCGCATGTCTTCAACAGCGCGCGCGCGCTGCGCGACCACTCGGAAAAATTCTCCGTCGCCGAATTCGCGCAATTCGCCGCGCCCACGCTGGTCGCGCGCGACGCGGAAAGGCTCGGAGAATTCATCGGCGCTCACCGTGACGTGGTGTTAAAACCGCTCGACGGCATGGGCGGCATCGGCGTTTTCCGTGTGCGCGAGGACGACCCCAACCGCAACGTGATCATCGAGACGCTGACGCATGACGGGCAGCGCACGATCATGGCCCAGCGTTTCATCCCCGAAATCGCCGACGGCGACAAACGCATCCTGATCGTCGGCGATAAAGTCGTCCCCTACTGCCTCGCCCGCATCCCGATGGCTGGGGAAACGCGCGGCAACCTGGCCGTTGGCGGACGCGGCGAGGCGCGCCCTTTAACACCGCGCGACTTTGAAATTGCCGAAGCCTTGGCCCCGGTGTTCGCCGAGCGGGGACTGCTTTTTGTCGGCATCGACGTGATTGGCGACTGGCTGACCGAGATCAATGTCACCAGCCCGACCTGCATGGTCGAGGTCAAGCAGCAGACCGGCTTTGATGCGGCGGCGCTGTTTATCCACGAGGTTGAGGCCAAGGTTCAGAAGACAGAAGATAGATGACTGTAATATTTTGGGTAGCATGGAAGCATTTGAGATTATCGGTGAAATACAGGGAGCGGAGACTTTCGCGGAAGGTCACGGCATCCGTGCGCTGGCTCGTCTCATGGACGATTACGGCGGCAAAAATTGGCGCAAACGAAAAGGCTTTGTCTACGTTCGCGTTCTGGCAACTGGCGAAATCCGTCGTGCCGAAGTACATTGGTACGAAGCGCACGGTATCGGTAAAGTTGAAATGAAGGTGAAAAAATGTCTCTGAAAAAATGGGTGCTTTGCATCAACAATGAAGGCTATCCGGCATCGCTGGAACTTCGGAAAGTGTACGCTGTTCTTGATGATGAGGACGGGGAACGCATGGGATGTATCCGTGTCATTGACGAGGAAGGCGAGGATTATCTGTACCCGTCAAACATGTTCGTTGCGCTGGAAGTTTCGCAACCCGTGGAAGAACGGCTGCTTTCACTTTCCTCCTTTTCCGCGTCATCCCGCCCTGCCCATGTTAGCGCCTCGCTTTGATGTAACTGTTGCCCGCATAGGTTGGGGTGAGCGTAGCGAACCCCAACAAAATTACGTCAAATAACGCAGCCATGTTGGGGTTCGTTGCGCTTACCGCCAACCTATTCAAGCACATTGTTTCTCGTCGTACCCATTGTGTCGTCGTGGCGCTGCTCTTACTCGCCGCGTGCGACAAACCCGCGCTGCATCATCGTGAGTCCTTCGTTTTCGGCACCCGCGTCGAAATTCTCATCGCCGGCGCCAACGAAGCGCAGGCGCGTCCAGCGACCACCGCCGTCCTGCAGGAATTCGACCGTCTGCATCGTACTTACCATGCCTGGCGTCCATCGGAACTCTCCGATCTTTCCGCCGCGCTGGCCGAGGGAAAAAGCGTACATGTCAGCAGCGAAATGGCCGCCCTGTTGGACGACGCCAAGCGATTCTCGGCGCTCGGCGACGGCTTGTTCGATCCGGGCATCGGGCAACTGATCAGCGCCTGGGGTTTTCATTCCGACGAGTTCAAGGCCGCGCTGCCCGACCCTTCGGCACTGGCCGAGTGGCGGGAAAACCGCGCCGGTATCGCTGATCTCTCGATCGACGGACAAATCATCGGCAGCCGTTCGCGCCGTGTCTCCCTCGATCTGGGCGGCTACCTGAAAGGTTACGCGCTGGACCGCGCCGCGGCAATCCTGCGCGGGCAGGGGATCAATAACGCGCTGATCAACATCGGCGGCAACATCATGGCCCTCGGCAACAAGAATGGCGTCCCCTGGAGCGTCGGCATCCAGCATCCGCGCCAGCCGGGGCCGCTGGCCACACTGCAACTCCATGACGGCGAGGCGCTCGGCACCTCGGGCGACTATCAACGTTTTTTCGAGCTTGACGGCAAACGCTATTGCCATCTGCTTGATCCGGTTAGCGGAGAACCGGTGATGCACACGCAGGCGCTTACCGTACTGATTTCGCCGCGGCCTGGCGCCGGCACCTTGTCCGACATGGCGACAAAACCGCTGTTTATTGCCGGCACCCGCTGGCCTAAGCTGGCGGTAAAACTCAATGTCGATCAGGTGCTCCGGGTAGACGCCACGGGCAGCTTTTTCGTCAGTCCGAAAATGCGCGAACGTCTCGAATTCACAAACGGCGCCCCGAAACCGGAACTCGTTTCGCTTCCCCCCATGAAATAGTCTCGATGAATCGCCTTCGCGAAGGCTTCCGAATCACTCGGAATCCCTTAGAATGTGAGCTGACTTGCAAGACCGGAACACCCGACACCGCCGGAAAAATGACAATCCGGCAATCGATCGACAGGATTCATCAATGGCACGCATTGAAACGGAAATCATCAACAAACTGGGCCTGCATGCTCGCGCATCCGCCAAGCTCACCCAGTTGGCCAGCAAATACGAATCGGAAATCTGGATGGAAAAAGGTTCCCGCCGGATCAACGCCAAGAGCATCATGGGCGTCATGATGCTGGCGGCCGGCAAGGGCTCCAAGGTGGTGATCGAGGCTACTGGCGACGATGAACGGGAAGCGCTGGACGTCATTCGCAAATTGATCGAGGATAAATTCGGTGAAGGAGAGTAAACCCGCCATTAGTTTTGCCCTGCACGGACTGCCGATCTCGGGCGGCATCGCCATCGGTCAGGCGCACCTCGTCTCGCAAGCGACGCTGGAGGTTTCGCGCCTGACCATCGCCCCGCGCATGGTGGAAAAGGAAGTGACCCGCTTCGAGACGGCCATGACCAACGTCCGGGCGGAGCTTGGAGCGATAAAAAACAACCTGGAGAATTCGCCGGCCGAAATGCGCGCGTTCATCCACGTGCATTGCATGATCATTGAAGATCCCGAACTGTCGAAAGCGACCAGGCAGATCATCCGCGAGCAGCGTTGCAACGCTGAATGGGCTCTCGTGCAGCAGATGAATCTGCTCGTCGAACAGTTCGACCGGATCGACGACGCCTATCTGCGCGAACGCGGGCACGATATACGCCAGGCTGTCGAGCGCGTGGTGCGCGAGCTGGCCGGACATCCCGCCAGCCGGAAGAGCATCAAGGGCGAGAACCTGATCGTCGTCGCGCACGATTTGTCGCCGGCGGACATGATGACGTTCAAAAACATGAACGTCGTCTCGTTCGTCACCGATGTCGGCGCCACCACTTCGCATACGGCGATCCTGGCGCGGGGCATGGACATTCCCACCGTGCTCGGTTTGCACAATGCCCGGCAGTTGATCCGCGACAAGGAAACCCTGATCGTCGACGGCACGCGGGGCGTGCTCATCGTCAATCCCGACCCGCGCATCATCGAGGAATACGAACTGAGAAAGACGCAGTTCGAGCTGGAGCGTTCCAAGCTCAAACTGCTCAAGACGACGCACGCAACGACGCTCGACAAGATCAAGATCGACCTCCTGGCGAACATCGAAGTGCCGGAAGACGTCACCACCGTTCTCGAAAGCGGCGCCGAGGGCGTTGGCCTGTTCCGTACCGAGTTCATCTTCCTCGGGCGGGGAGACATGCCCAGCGAGGACGAACAGTTCGAAGCCTATCGCAAGACAGCCAAGAATATGGAAGGACGTCCGGTCGTCATCCGCACCTTCGACCTGGGTAACGACAAGGTGCTGCATGTCGATGAAGCCCACAGCGACCGGCGGCGCGAAAATCCGGCGCTCGGCTTGCGCTCGGTGCGCCTGTCGCTGGCCGAACCGAAAATATTCCTGGCCCAACTCCGCGCCATTCTGCGCGCCTCGAAATTCGGCAAGGTAAAAATCCTGGTGCCGATGTTCTCGCACGCCTTCCAGGTCGACCAGACCCTTGCCCTGCTCGAACAGGCCAAATCCAGCCTGCGTGGCGAAAAAATCGCTTTCGACGAGGACATCGAGATCGGCGGCATGATCGAAGTGCCAGCCGCGGCGCTAGCCATCGGAATGTTCCTGCGGCGGCTCGATTTTCTGTCGATCGGCACCAACGACCTGATTCAGTACACCCTGGCCATCAACCGCGCCGACGAACAGGTCGCCAATCTCTACGACCCGCTACACCCCGCCGTGCTGATGCTCCTGTCGCACATCATCAGCAGCGCCGAGAAAGCCGGCGTGCCAATATCGATGTGCGGAGAAATGGCCGGCGATCCAAATTTCACCCGCCTGCTGCTTGGCCTGGGTCTGCGCCAGTTCTCGATGTTCCCGGCGCGGATTCCTGCCGTCAAGCAGCGCATCAAGCAAAGCGACATTTCCGAGATCGAACCGCTCGCGCGCCGCATTGCGCGCCTCGACGAACCCGCCAAGATCGCGGAACAGGTCGAGAAGCTCAACGCCACGCAACAGTAAGACAGCGAAGAGACGGGCGGCAAGGCGCAGCCGGGATTTGCCTCACTGAATTATTTGACATTTCCCCTACCCGGCGGTACCTTCCGCCGATAGCGCCGATTTGAACGATCAGCTTGCGGGCGCTCAACAAATACGGCTAAAGCGGCGTCTCCCAGTCCGCTTTGCACAGCCGACTGGGTTTTTGTTTTTTTGATGCTAAAAGGTCATGTCATTCGATAATTCTGTCGGCATCGTTGCTCCGCAACGCTTCTGCCACGATGCGCCAATGTTGCTCAAAGGGGGCGGTCGGCTGCCCGCGTTCGAACTGGCGTTTGAAACTTATGGCGCCCTCAACGCCGCGCGTTCAAACGCCGTGCTGGTCTGCCACGCCTTGTCCGGCAGCCATCACGTCGCCGGCATTTATGCCGACACGCCGGACAGCGAAGGCTGGTGGGACAACCTGGTCGGGCCGGGGAAGCCGCTCGACACGGAGAAATTCTTCGTCGTCGGGGTCAATAACCTGGGCGGATGTTACGGTTCGACTGGGCCGCTGTCGCAAAATCCCGAGTCGGGCAAACGCTACGGCGCGGACTTCCCGATGGTCACCGTCGAAGACTGGGTGCTCTCCCAGTCCCGGCTGGCCGATCACCTGGGTATCGACACCTGGGCCGCGGTAATCGGCGGCAGTTTGGGCGGTATGCAGGCTATCGAGTGGTCGCTGCAATTTCCCGAGCGCATCCGTCACGTCGTCGCCATCGCCTCGGCGCCCAATCTGTCGGCGCAGAATATCGCGTTCAACGAGGTGGCGCGTCAGGCCATTCTGACCGACCCCGATTTCCACGGCGGGCATTACGCGAGTCGCGGTCTCGTGCCGACGCGCGGCCTGCGTCTGGCGCGGATGATGGGGCACATCACCTATCTTTCCGACGATCAGATGAACGAGAAATTCGGGCGGCAATTACGCGGTGGCGGACTCAATTTCAGTTATGACATCGACTTCGAGATCGAATCCTACCTGCGTCATCAGGGCGACAAGTTCGCCGGTTTTTTCGACGCCAACACCTACCTGCTGATGACCAAGGCGCTGGATTACTTCGACCCGGCCCGCGTCTGCTGCGGCGATCTGGTTGCCGCCTTCGCGCCGATCCGCGCGAGTTTTCTGGTCACCAGCTTCAGCACCGACTGGCGTTTTTCGCCGGCGCGCTCGCGCGAGCTGGTCTTTGCGTTGATGCAGAATCGACGCCACGTGGCTTACGCCGAAATCGACTGCGACGCCGGTCATGATTCCTTCCTGCTCGACAATGCCCACTATCATTCGGTGTTGCGCGCTTATCTGGAGAACATCAAGCTATGAGCCTGAATAGCCTGAATATGACATCCGGCCTGAATCCGCTGACGCCCAGGGAGCGCGAGCGTTTCGACTTCGCCGTGATCGCCGGCTGGATTCCCGAAGGCCGCCACGTGCTCGACTTCGGCTGCGGCGACGGGCGCTTGTTGCGCTATCTGCGTGAAACGAAATCGATTACCGGCTACGGGGTGGAAATCGACCACGAAAGCGTGCTCGGCTGTATCCGCAACGGCATCGACGTGATCCAGATCGACGTGGAAGGCGGGCTTTCCGGCTTCAAGGACGCTTCCTTCAGCCACGCCATCATCTCGCAGGCGCTGCAAGCCATGCACGGCACCGAACACGTGCTCGGCGAAATGCTGCGCGTGGCCGACGAGGCTATCGTCAGCTTCCCAAACTTCGCCTACCGCGTGAACCGCGAGGCGATCGCCGCCGGACACATGCCGGTTTCCGAGGACTTGCCCTACGAGTGGTACGACACGCCCAATGTGCGCTTTTTCACCATCGCCGACTTTGAGGCGCTGTGCGCGAAACTCGGCATCGTGATTCGGGAGCGTCTGGCGTTCGATGTCTATGGTCAGTCGGTCACGGAGGATCCCAATTTGAACGGCAGTCTGGCGTTTTATCGGCTCGGGCGGGGCTGATTGTTGAAGGCAAACTTTCTCAACCTATACGCGCCCGAAAATCGCGCCCTGCCCTCACCGCTTCGTCATTCCCGCGAAGGCGGGAATCCAGGTTCGTTCATCAAATTTATGTCGGAACGGCCTTAAATAAATGCCCGACCTCGGACGCGCCCATCGCCTCGCCGCAATCCTCCTGCTGGGTTTTGCCTCCGGTCTGCCGCTGGCCTTGACCGGTCAGGCGATGCAGGCCTGGCTGACGATCGACGGTGTCGACTTCGCCACCATCGGTTTTTTCGGGCTCGTCGGCATCCCTTACACCTTCAAGTTTCTCTGGGCGCCGCTGATGGACCGCTTCGAGCCGCCCTGGCTGGGCCGCCGGCGCGGCTGGCTGGTAGTAACGCAAGCGGCAATAGCGCTGATTCTGTTCATGCTCTCGACGCTCTCGCCAGGCGAAAGGCCGTTGCTCTTCGCGCAGTGGGCCGTGCTGCTGGCCTTCCTCTCGGCGTCCCAGGACGTGGTGGTCGACGCCTACCGCGCCGACGTGCTCGCCGACAAGGCCGAGCATGGGCTGGGCGCTTCGCTGCACGTTTTCGGCTACCGTCTGGCGATGATCGTCTCGGGCGGCATCGCCCTGATCTGGGCCGACCAGTGGTCTTCCTGGCCGCGGGTGTACGCGCTGATGGGGACGTTCATGGCCGGCCTGACGTTCGTCTCGCTCCTGCTGCTGCCGCCGGTACGCGGCGAATCGCGACCGCTCGCCTCCAGCGCCGAAGGCGAACTCAAGGGTTTTCTGGCGATGCTGGCCGGTGTCGGCGCGGGTTATTTTCTGGCCCGTAACGCGCTCCTCCTGCTCGGGCTGGAACCGGACAGCGCCAATCACTGGATTCAACTCGCCTTTGTCATGGCCGAGATCGCTTGCGCCCTGCCGCTGGCGTGGTGGTTCGCCCGCCTCGTGCGTTTTGAAACGCTCAACGCCTCGCTCGCCGCCTACTTCGCGCAATCCGGCGCGGGGCTGTTCCTGCTGCTGATTGTCCTCTACAAACTCGGCGACGCTTTTGCCGGCAGCCTGACCACCGCTTTCCTGATTAAGGGGCTGGAATTTTCGCAGGCCGAGGTCGGCATCGCCAACAAGATCATCGGCATCTGGCTGACCATTTTCGGCGCGTTGATCGGCGGCGCGCTGATGCTGCGCCTGCGCCTGTATCGCGCGCTGCTCTTGTTCGGCGTTCTGCAACTGGCGTCGAATTTCGGCTTTTACCTGATCGCCGTGCTCGGCAAGGGCGCCTGGGGCAGCATCGCCGTGCCGCCCTTCGACTGGTTCGTAGTCTCCCTGAATGAGACCGCCTCGCTCGACTTCCTGCTGCTCACCGTCGTCGCCGGGGAAAACATCACCGGCGGCATGGGCACCGTGGCGCTGGTCGCCCTGCTGATGGCGCTGTGCAACAAGCGTTTCACGGCAACGCATTACGCGCTGCTCTCGGCGCTCGCCGCCGTCGGCCGCATTTATGTCAGCCCGGTCGCCGGGGTGCTGACCGAAAGCGTCGGCTGGCCGGCGTTCTACCTGTTCTCGGTGGCCGTCGCCGTGCCCGGCGTGCTCATGGTCTACTGGATGCGCGCGCCCCTGCGCTCGCTGGCTGGCAA
Source organism: Betaproteobacteria bacterium (assembly GCA_025997075.1). Classification (GTDB taxonomy): domain Bacteria; phylum Pseudomonadota; class Gammaproteobacteria; order Burkholderiales; family Rhodocyclaceae; genus Propionivibrio. Next base: position 11,416 of record BNUC01000043.1, read on the forward strand.
ATAAAGGATGAACCCCGGATTACGCTTCGCTAATCCGGGCTACAGTTTACGGAAGGCGCATTGAATATCATCGGGGAAGGCCGAAGGCGGCAAGGAAAGTCGTGACCGCGAGCTGAACCCAGCGGTTTATCTGCGCCTCCGAAGGCCGGGCGTCGGGATGCGTCACGCAATCCTGATGGCCTTCGGCGCGCAGCATGCCGAGGAATAGCATCGCGGCGGCATCGACGCCCACTAACTGAAGATTGATTTCTCCGGCGCGCGCCGCCTGGGTCAGTCGCGCGGCCAGCAGCGAAATGACGACGTTGGGGCCGGTCTGATAGAACAGCCGTCCCAGGTTGGGGAATCTCGGAGCTTCCGAGACAACCACGCGGTACAGCGCCAATCCTTCCGGCGACAGAGTGATCCTGAGATAGGACAGGCCGACGGCAGTCAGCGTTTCGGCGAGACTGTCTGGCGTGCCCTGAATCTCATGAAGCGCCTGGGTGATCGCCTTGCATTTCTGTTCGACCACTGCCGCGAACATGGCTTCCTTGTTCGGGAAGCAGGCATACATCGTCGCTTTCGAGACGCCTGCTTCGCGCTGAATCATGTCCGTGGTGGCAGCGCTGAAGCCGTGCGCCAGGAAGACCGTGCCCGCCGCCCGCAACACGGCCAGTTTCTTGTCGTTTCGTTCGATGGAAGAAGATTCCGGCATGGCTGTTTACCCGGAAGGTGGAGATGGATTCGACTATACCGAACGGTTCATGTTAACGCAAATTGATCTCACACCGTCATTCCCGTGAAGGCGTGCGAAGGCGAGGAACCCTGGGAGCGCGGGCGTCCCGCCCGCTCTTCTAAACCTGCGGGCGAGACGCCCGCGCCACGAAAGGTAGGGCGCGTTCTCCGAACGCGCCGGACAACAACGGCGGTTTCGGAGAAACCGCCCTACCATCGGGTCAAGCCCAGCAAAAAAGATTTTGTGTCGAAAAAGATTTTGTGTCGAAAAAGATTTTGTTGACGAAAATCGCTTCCGACACTAGAGTACCGAACGGTACACTTTATGTTCGGGATGAATATGAAGCACATTCTTCGGCAGGGCGCTCCGATCTTGAGCTTGTTGCTCGCCGCCTGTGTCACGGTTCCCGAAATCAATGAGCCGCTTCTGGCTTCCGGTGACGCGGGGCTGCGTTCGCGCGCAGCCATCGTGGCGGAGGAAGCCACGCTGATCGAGGCCGCCGTGCCCTCCAGGTGGTGGGAACTTTTCGGCGACGCGACGCTGACGGCGCTGGAGGCCGAAGCCGAAAAATCCAATCTGGACTTTCTGGCCGCCGCCGCACGCGTCGAGGAAAGCCGCGCGCAACTGGGCCTGAGCGATGCCGCGCGCCAGCCGCATCTTGGCGCGGAGGCCAGCTACACGCGTTCCGCGCTCAGCGAGAACTCGCCGATGGCCCGGCTCGGCGCGCCGGTCAAGGCAGCGGATTTCTGGTCGCTGGGCCTGCAGGCGGGTTGGGAACTGGATTTGTGGGGCCACCTGAGCCATCTCGCCGAATCCGCCAAGGCCAGGTTACAGGCCAGCGCTTATGGCCTGGAAGCGGTGAGGATATCGGTCGCCAGCGACGTGGCGCGCGCCTATCTCATGCTGCGCGGCGTGGAGGCGCAACAGGACATCGCGGGTCAAAACCGCCGGATCGCCGAGGATCTGGTGCGTCTGGCGGAGAGCCGCGAGCGTAACGGTGTGGCGACCCGTTTCGACGCGGCAGCGGCGCGCGCTGATCTGGCCGGGATCGAAGCGCGTCTGTCCGCGCTGCATCATCAGCGCGATGTTCTGATGAACGCGCTGGCGCTGCTGCTGGGCAAGCCGCCGCGCGAACTGGACGAGCGCCTGGCCGCCACCGGTCTGCCGCCGATGCCCCGGCGTCTGCCCGTGGGCATCCCTTCCGAATTGGCCCGCCAGCGACCGGACATTCTGCGGGAGGAAGCGCGCCTGCGCGCCGCGGTCGCCGACATCGGCGCGGCCCAGGCCGATTTTTACCCGCGCATCCGTCTGACGGGCGGCCTCGGCGTACAGGCCTTTGAATTTTCCGACTTGGGCACCTGGAATTCCCGGCGCTATTCGCTGGGGCCGACGCTCTATCTGCCGATCTTCGAGGGTGGCCGGCTGAAGAGTCATCTGGCGCTGAGCGAGGCGCGGCATCGTCTGGCGGGAATCACCTATCAGCAGACGGTGTTGCACGCCTGGCACGAAGTGGACGACGCTTTGCGGGCCTATGCCACTGAATTGAAACGGCACGGGCTGCTGCAACTCGCCCTGACACAGAACCGGACCGCCCTGAGCGTGGCGCAGCGCGCTTATCAGGAAGGTTCGGGTGACTTCACCTCGGTGCTGATGGCCCAGCGCTCGCTGCTGTTCAGCCAGTCCGAGCTGGCAGGCTGCGCGACGGCCTCCGCGCTCTCGGTCGTCGCACTTTACCGTTCTCTCGGCGGCGGCTGGTCGCCGGAACTCCATACGGAAAGCTCGTCAGGAGACGAGTCGTGAACGCCGCGCCGGCGCCTCTCCCTGCCGCGCCGCCGTCGCCCCCCTCGCCCGTGTTCGATTTCCGCCTGGCGGTCGGTCTGCTGGGCATCCTGCTGGCGGCGATGATGGCGGGCCTCAATAATCGCGTCCCCGGTCTGGTGCTGGCCGACATGCAGGGCGCGCTGGGATTGGCGCGTGACGACGCCTCGTGGCTCACGACCGCCTATACCGCCGGCGAATTGGCGACGATGCCTTTTTCCGCCTGGTTCGCCGTCACTTTCTCGATGCGGCGCTTCCATCTCGCCATGCTCGGCGTGGCGCTGGCCTTGTCCGTGATCTTCCCTTTCGCGCAGAATCTGCCTTTTCTGCTGGCGCTACGCTTTCTGCACGGCGTCTTTTCCGGCGCGCTGATTCCCCTTCTGATGATGGCGGCCTTGCGTTTCCTGCCGCCGCCGATCCGGCTGCATGGCCTCGCGCTCTTCGCGCTGTCCGTCACCTTTTCGCCCAATGTCGCGCTCTGGCTGGCGGCGCTGTGCGTCGATCGCTTCGAGGACTGGCGCTGGGTGTACTGGCATGTCGTGCCGATCGGATTCCTGGCGATGGCGCTGGTCGCCTGGGGCATTCCAGGGATGCCGCCCATGCCGGAGCGTTTCCGGCAAGGCAACTGGTTCGGCATGGCGCTGGGCTTTCCCGGACTGGCGCTGCTGGCGCTCGGCATCGATCAGGGCGTGCGCCTGGACTGGTTTCATTCGCCGCTCATCGTCGCCGCGCTCGTCACCGGCGGCGTCTTCACCACGCTGTTCTTCATCAGCGAATGGTTCCATCCCGCGCCTTTCGTGCGGCTGCAACTGCTGCGACGGCGGAATCTCGGACTGGGCTTCAGTATCTTCCTTTTCCTGCTGATGACACTGGCCTCCGGCGTCACCCTGCCCGCCAGCGCACTGGCCAATCTTCACGGATTCCGCATGGAGCAAAGCGCGTCGCTCGGCTTGCTCGTGGGTCTGCCGCAGTTGCTGCTGGGGCCGGGCGTAGCGCTTCTGCTGTACCGGAAATGGGTCGACGCGCGCCTGGTCTTTGCGTCGGGATTGGCTTGCATCGCGGCGGCCTGTTACTTGTCCAGCGGCATCACCGGCGAATGGATGGCGCGGCAATTCATGACCGCCGGAATCCTGCAAACCATCGGACAGCCGATGGCGGTCGTCTCGGCCCTGTTTCTTGGAACCAGCGTGGTTCAGCCGATGGAAGGCCCGTTCGTGGCGGGCCTCATCAACATCCTGCGCGTGCTCGGCACGACGCTCACAGGCGCTTTCACCGGCCAGTTCACAGCGCTGCGCGGACGTTTCCACAGCGAGATGCTGCTTGATCACGCGGGAAACCTGTTGCCACGCCTGCACGATCCCCTCCCCGGCGACCTGGGCGGAATCGTCGCCCGGGAAGCCAGCATTCTGGCGGTCGCGGACCTCTATCGCGTGTTCGCCCTGCTGGCGCTGCTGCTGATTCCGCTCGTATTGATGCTCCAGCACATTCCCGCGCCAGCGGTCAAGCGCCCACCCACGCCAACCGCGCCAATGCCGGCGGGCGTTCCTTCCTGAAATTTTTTTGCCGAGTCTCTCATGAGCACAAAATCCCGCTTCCGCCTCGCCGCCGCTCTCATCGCCCTCGCCACCCTGACCGGCGTGTTCTTCCTCCTCAACCGCCCGGAGTCCGGCGCTTCCGGACAGAGCACCGACGACGCCTATGTGCGGGCCGATTTCACGGTGATCGTCCCGCAGGTGGCCGGCGTCATCACGGAAGTGCATGTCGCCGACAACCAGGAACTGCGGGCCGGCGCTCCGCTGGTGAACATCGACGAACGCGCCCTGCGCATCGCCGTGAACAACGCGCGGGCGCGCGTCATCGGCGCGCGGGCCGCCATCGACAGTCTGCAAGCACAGATCGCCCGCCAGCAAAACGTGATCCGGCAAGCGCGCGCGGCTGTCGCCGCGACCGAAGCCAGTCTCCGTCTGGCCGAGGCCAATCGCTTGCGCTTCACCAACCTGGCCCGCGACGGTTCGGGTACGGTGCAGGCGCAGCAACAGGCTGAAGCGCAAACGGAGATACAGCGCGCCACGCGCGAACGGGATGTTGCCGGAATGCGTTCGGCCGAACAGCAAAGCGCGATCCTTGCCGCCGATCTGGAAAAAGCGCGCGCCACTCTGCTCGCCAGCGAGGCCGAACAGGCCGTCGCCGGGTTGAATCTGTCCTATGCCCGGCTGACCGCGCCGGTCGGCGGTGTCGTTGCCCAGCGCAAGGCGAGGGTAGGCGGCTACGCCCGCGTCGGTGAGCCTTTGCTGACGCTGGTGCCTCTGGAGGGCGTCTACGTGGAAGCCAACTTCCGCGAGACGCAGTTGGCCAGGGTACGGGCCGGTCAGCCGGTCGATATCGCCGTGGACGCGCTACCCGGCGTGCGGATCAGGGGGCGGGTCGAAAGCCTGGGGCCGGCCAGCGGCGTAAGCTTTTCACCGCTGCCGCCGCACAACGCCACGGGCAACTTCACCAAGATCGTGCAGCGCCTGCCCGTGCGCATCTCCCTGGAACCAGGCCAGGAAGATGTCCGCCTGCTGCGCGTGGGCATGTCGGTACGTCCGAACATCAGGGTTTCATCGGAGAAGGGGTAAACGCCGGTATCATCACGGCTTGCTGATCGAGCCGACGGCGAACAAAGGATGAAAACATGAACTCCACGAATCCTGCAAACCCCACGGAAACGACAGCCGCCTCGCTGATCGCGGCGGCGCAAAAGCTCTCGAGCGGCATCGGACGGATGAAGTTTTCGCCGCCGGTCAGCCATGTTTACAATCCGCTGGAATACGCCTGGGCCGCGCATGAACTGTATCTGCGCCGTTTCGGCAACGGTCCCAAGCGGATTGTCTTTCTCGGCATGAACCCCGGCCCGTTCGGCATGGCGCAATGCGGCATTCCGTTCGGCGAGATCGACGCGGTGCGCGACTGGATGGGTATCGTGGCCCCGATTGACCAGCCGGCGCATGGAAATCCCAAGCGTCCCGTCGAAGGCTTTGCCTGTACGCGTTCCGAAGTCAGCGGCCGGCGGCTGTGGGGACTTTTCCGGGAACGTTTTGGTACAGCGCAAGCTTTTTTCGCCGAACACTTCGTCGCCAACTACTGCCCACTGGCTTTTTTCGACGCCGGGCGCAACCTCACCCCGGACAAGCTGCCGGCACAGGAAACCGAGCCGCTTTATGCCGCCTGCGACGAGCATCTGCGCGAACTGGTCGCGGCGCTGAAACCCGAATGGGTCGTCGGCGTCGGCGGCTTTGCCCAAGCGCGCGCCGCTATCGCGCTGCAAGGCACGAAAACACGCATCGGCAAAGTGCTGCACCCCAGCCCCGCCAGTCCCGCCGCCAACCGCGATTGGGCGGGCGCCGCGACACGGCAGATGCTTGAGCAAGGCATCTGGAGCCAGCCGTTGTAGGTCGGGAAAGCGAAGCGCATCCCGACGAACGTTCTAACGCGAAGCGCAAAACAATTTTGCGGCGCATTCGCGCCGTTTATTTACGATTGTCGGGATGCGCCGCTTCGCGGCTTTCCCAACCTACCTTGTTTTGCTCAATCCGATGAGTTGTTCAAAAACAGGATCAGCGGCCCGCCAGCCTGAAAAAGGCGCTTTGCAACGCACGCCACGACCTCCACAGCGAAAAAGCCCGCTCACCCCAGCGCAACGCCGCCTTGCCCTTGAAGATCAGGAGAGCGCCAGCAAGCGCCGATGTGAGCAGCGCGTGGTGACGAAAATACTCGACGCCGGAACGAACACCGGCGACAGCAAAATCGACCTTGCCCAGCGCCACCTCAACCGGCCCGAAGTCCCGGCGCAATGCCTCACGCTGCCCGGCAATGCGCTCGATCAAGCGGCCTTGTTGCAGGAAAAGATCATCGGGCCGGCGGTTCATGGTCAATCATCGCCTTCAATTGATGCAGATCCTGCTCCAACTCGGCTACGCTGGCGGCAAAAATCCGCTCCGGACGACGGGACAAACGCTTGACGCGAGCCAATAAAACACCGCCGAGCACGAAAAAAAACAAGGCACAGACCCCCAGTACCACCAACCGCTGTTCCCAAAACAGCACCACCAGAAAAACCACGGCCAGAATGATGCCGATACCAAAGCAGGACGCCATCGCTAAAGCCGCGAGCATCAGATCGATGGCGCGCAGCTTCCCGAACTCTATTTCGTTGGAGAGAAGCTCCAGGCGCGTTCTGGCGCTCGCCAATAAGGTGGCGGCGATACTTCTCAGGGCGGAGAGCAGGCCGGCCGATGTAGCTGATGTGGCCGAGGTAGCTGATGCTCCGTCTTCGTTTTCTCCCATGCCTGAAACTGCTTAACGACGGCCGATGATGACGCCAAGCAACAATCCGACGCCCGCCGCGATGCCGGCCGCCCGCCACGGATTCTCGGTGACGTATTCGTCGGTCGCGCGCGCCGCCGCCTTGCTCCGGTCAAGCAGCAACTCCTCGGCATCCGCGATGCGCAACTTGGCAATTTTCAAGCGCTCGGTAATACGCTCGCGCAATTCGCCAATCTTGCCTCCCGCGACATCGGTCGTCGCACGCAGGAGTTCTTCGGCATCCGACACGACGACCTTCATGTCGGAAACGAGTTTGTCTTTATTGCTGTTGGGGAAATCAGTCACTTCGGTCATGGTGTACCTCTTCGTATTTAGCGGGAATTGACACGATTGGATCACAAAACCTGTTCAGAGTATCCAATTTATGGCCGTGAATCAATGCAAGATTCAGAAAACATGCCGGAAAGTGTTTATTTCAAAAGTTTCGGTTTAAATGCGAGCTGGAATTATTCCGCCTTCGACAGGTAATCATCATCCAGCTCAAGTGTTTTTTCCTGCACCGGCACACGGTAGGCTTCCGACGCCCAGGCGCCAAGATCAATCTGTTTGCAGCGCTCGGAACAGAAGGGGCGATATTTATTTTCCATACTCCACAGGGCTTCGCCCCCACACTGAGGGCAACGGACTTTTCTGACTTTTATCGCCATCACTGATCCCAGGACAAGACATTCAGAAACACCACTACAGGTTGCAAAACATGATGTGGAATGGCACATCCACCGTGTTATCCGTCTGACGCTGGCGCGATCCATCCAGATCCTGGCGAATGAAACGGATGTTCAACGCGTATTTGTTGGCGCTGATTTCCGGAATGAACGGCAATTGTTTTTTGAGCGAGACGCACACCATCTGCGATGCGCCCCCACTGAGCATCAACTGGAAATAAGCGTTGCGCGCAAGCTGTTGTTCGGCCGTACCGCTGGCGCGCAACAGACGCAGCACGATCGACAGGCCATCGCGTAACGGAGTCAGCGGCTGAAGCCATTCCTGCAGCGCCTGCCGGCGGACATCGGCTTCCTGATTCGACCAGTAGTGATAGGACGGCAAATCGAACTGACAAACGCCACCGGGGATAACGGCACGGCTTTTGATCGCCATCAACCAATCGTTCTCGCGCAAGTATTGCCCGATCTTTCCGGTCATGGCCAGCAACGCGGCGGACGACTGTTCGATTTCGTAAAGCGCTCCGGAAAGCTTTTCTTCCGATATATCGGGATTGTCACGAAATGTCAGCAGCGATTGCCGTTGACGTTCGAGTTCCTGAATCAGATCCGACTTCAGGTCGGCCCGCCCGGCCACTTCGAGTATCTCGAACAGTGACAACAACACAACATGATGCTCACGCCACCCTTGCTGCTCGATGAAATAGGCAGCCTTCTCGAACAATTTCTCCAAGCGCAACAGTGTTCTGACACGCTCGTTGAATGGATATTCGTAGGCAATCACATTGGTACCAAACAGGCAATCAGAGTGAAATTCCTAATATTCTGAGGTATTTGCAAATAAATCTCAATGGTTAACTTTGAAACCGTTCAGGACAATGTCACGAGATACGCGCCATCCTGTACCGCAGAATTGGAATGATGCCGCACCCCATCCGAATGGGCAAGCGCACAATCCTCGTGCAAGCGATCAGACATGCTCTGTAACCCCAGCGCGCCGGCCCAGTTCGATGTAGCGCCGGTGCAGAGCCTGGATCCCGATCAGCAGTTCGTCGCGTGCGCCGGTGTTGGACAGCACATCATCCGCGACGGCCAGACGTTGCGCCCGACTCGCCTGGGTCGCCATGATGTCGTGAACTTCTTTCTCGCTCAGCGCGCTGCGCGCCATGACACGGGCTATTTGCTGCGTTTCGTCGCAATCGACCACGAGGATCCGGTCGATATGCTCGTGGTAGGCGCCGGATTCGATCAGTAGCGGGACGACCAGCAGCACGTATGGCGCATGGTCGGCATTGGCTTCGCGCCGGCAGCGCGCCACGCTTTCGCTGCGGATCAGCGGATGCAGGATGGCTTCGAGGCTGTTGCGCATGGCCGGATCGGAAAAACAGAGCCGGCGCATGGCGGCGCGGTCGAGCTGGCCGTCTTTTTGCAGCACCCCGCCGCCAAATGTCTGGATGATCGCGGGCATGGCGGCGCCTTGCGCCGAAGTCAGCTCGTGCGCGATCACATCGGTGTCGACGACCGCCGCCCCCAGTTCGGCGAAACGGTCGGCAACGCTCGTTTTGCCGCTGCCTATGCCGCCGGTCAGTCCGACAATCAGACTCACTGCACTGCTCACTGCACTGTATTCCGGGCGCAGGCACCCGGCTTGGCCTGGGGCAGCGCCTGGCCGAGCGCCTGAAGCATTTCCGCGGCCTGCGACTCCGGACCGATGATTTCGATCTGCGAGAGCAAGGATCTGCGGGGACGCTCGATCATCCTGGCCTGACGCACTCCTTTTTCCCTCAGCGCGGCGAGCGTGAATTCCGCAGCCCCCGGCGTGGAGAAAACTCCAAGCGAAATCGCGAAGCTGTCGCTGCCTTCCTGCATGATGAAATATTCCTTGACGCCTTGCCTCTTCAGTTCCTCCAACCTGTTCTCGGCCTCGCGCCTCGTCCTGAACGATGGAATATGCACCCAATAGCTGGAATTTCCCGACATGGCCGTGCGTTGCAGCTTGAACACCGGCAGTTTTTCCGCGAACAGACGTTCGAGGGAGTCCGCCTCGGTTTGCGACACGTCGCCGAGCATGAAACAGACTTCCTCGCGCGGTGGCGCCGCCACGGACGACGGCGGCGAGGTCACGGACGCCGAATCCGCCTCTCTGGGCGCACGTCTTTTTTCTTCCGGGGCCTGGTCGTTCGACACAATGCGTATCTGGTCGGGCCGTAACTGGCCAACGGAGCGCATGACATCCTGTTCGCCGCCTCCCAGGTAGCCGCGAGCCCAGGTGAAAAAAAGCAGGTTGGCCAGAATCAGCAGAAAGACGAAGACGCGCATCGGAAACATTTCCGGTCTCGGAACTGTCAGGCCAAATCGGGCAGATGCCGCAGCGATTCTTGAATGGCCTCCCGCGGATACTCAAAGTCCTCAAGCTCGCCCGCGAAGTAGCGGTCGTAGGAGGACATATCGAAGTGTCCATGCCCGGTCAGGTTGAACAGGAGGGTGCGCGCTTCGCCCGTCTGCTTGCAACGCAAGGCCTCGTCGATGGCGGCGCGGATGGCGTGGCAGGATTCCGGCGCGGGGATGACGCCCTCGGCGCGGGCGAACATCACGCCGGCCTCGAAGGTCGCCAGTTGCGGCACCGCCACCACCTCAATCAAACCCTCGTGGTAGAGCTGCGAGACGAGCGGCGAAGCGCCGTGGTAACGCAAACCGCCGGCATGGATGCTGGGGGGCGTGAAATTGTGTCCCAGCGTATACATTTTCATCATCGGCGTGAATCCGGAGGAATCGCCAAAGTCGTAGGCATATTGGCCCTTGGTCAGCGACGGGCACGAGCTCGGTTCGACCGCCACCAACTGCACCATCTTGCCCTTGTGTCCTCCGGCCGCGTTGTCGGCGTAAAAGGGAAAGGCCATACCGGCAAACGACGAACCGCCGCCGCACGGCGCGAAAACGGCATCCGGCCAGTCGCCCGCCATCTCGAACTGCTTCTTCGCTTCCTGGCCGATGATTGTCTGATGCAGGGCGACGTGGTTGAGCACCGAGCCGAGCGCGTAGTTGGTGTCAGCACGCGACGCGGCTTCCTCGACGGCTTCCGAAATAGCCAGGCCGAGCGAGCCCGGATGATTCGGCTCGCGCGCGAGCGCGTCGCGCCCCGTCTGCGTCATTTCCGACGGGCTGGCGAAGACCTCGGCGCCCCAGGCGCGCATCATCGAACGCCGGTAAGGCTTTTGTTCGTAGCTGACCTTGACCATGTAAACCCGCACATCGATGCCGAACATCTGCCCCGCCAGCGCCAGCGAACAACCCCACTGGCCGGCGCCGGTCTCGGTGGTAAGGCGTCGGATGCCAGCCTGCCGGTTGTAATACGCCTGCGGCACGGCGGTATTGGGCTTGTGCGAGCCGGCGGGCGAAACGCCTTCGTACTTGTAATAGATTTTCGCGGGCGTGCCCAGCATCGCCTCCAGGCGCGCGGCGCGGACCAGCGGCGAAGGCCGCCACAAACGATAGATTTCACGCACTTCCTGCGGAATCGGAATCCAGCGCTCGGACGACATTTCCTGCTCAAGAATGGCCGCCGGGAAAATGGCGCCCATCTGTTCGGGATTCACCGGTTTTCCATCCGGGCCGAGCGGCGGTGGCGGCGGGTTGGGCAGGTCGGCCGCCACGTTGTACCAATGACCGGGAATTTCGGACTGGGGAAGAATAAAGCGTAAAGACTCCATGAAGACTCCAGAAATAAAGGGTTTATTAAAGCAACGATGACTGGAAACAGTTCCAAGTATACCGGCGCATGAGCATCGTGGTCAGGAAACTCGGGAAAGTAAGGGAAAGCAGCGCAACAAGCCGTCGAGAACAAGCATTTCTTCCATCCGGTAGGGAATACCGAGACACGGCGCAATATGGTACGCCGCTCCGCCGGTCATCAGGCAAAACACATCGCCCTCGGCGGAAGCCCTGCCGAACATCCGCTCGATAGCGCCAGCCTGCGCGTGCAGACAGCCCGACGCGATGGCGTCTGCCGTATTGCGCGGCTCAATCCGGTACTCGCCTTCGGCATCATGCAACAGAGCGGTATTCCGGGCCAGCGCCGCGCACATCAGGCGCACGCCCGGCATAATCAGCCCTCCCCGAAAATTGCCGGCGGCATCGAGCCAGTCGACCGTCGTCGCGGTTCCCGCGCCAACGACCAGGCACGCACCCGAGGTTTTAGTACGCGCGCCGATCAGCGCCGCCCAACGATCCGCGCCAAGCCGTTCCGGCTGTTCGTAGCCGTTGCGCACCCCATACGCGGACACCGCTCCCGAACGTACCCAATGCAAGCGGCGACCGGATACGGCCAGCTCGATGGCCGTCTCGACCGCTCGCCCGGCAACGCAGCATGCCACTACGTCAACGGCCTCCGGCCAGAGACCCGCGACTTCGCCCAGCCGGGCGACGTCCCCGGTCGGCAGGCTGCCTCGTTCCTTCCACGCCAGACCATCATGGAGACCCCATTTGATGTAGGAATTGCCGGCATCGATAGCGACGATCATCGCGGCCTCAACGAAACATCACCCGACAGGCAGCGCTCCAGACCACCCGCCGTCCGCACCAGCAGCGCGCCATCGGCATCGGCGCCAGCGCAAACGCCCTCCGTCACGACCCGGCCATCGCGCAGCAGGCGCACCGGCCGCTCTTGCCAGGCATGACATGCGTGCCATGCCTCCCGCAGACCGGAAAAGCCATCCACGGCGAAACAGTCGAAAACCCGCGCCAGTTCCACCAGCAAGCCGGCCAGCAGGACATGCCGCCCGGGAAGCGGGGCGACGATCTGCTCCAGCGCCGCCGCCGGCAGCATGGCCTTGTCGGCCTCACCGATGCTTTGCGGAAGAAGCAGATTCAGCCCGATACCGACGACGGCATGGGCTGCCGTGTTGTCAGCGCTCAGTTCAACGAGAATGCCGCCCAGTTTGGCGTCGCCATAAAGGATGTCGTTCGGCCACTTGAGCATGACGCCATCCTCGCCACTACGCACACCGCATCGCGCCAGCGCGCGCACGACGGCTACGCCGGCCGCCAGGGAAAGTCCAGAAAGACGCGCAAGTCCTCCGCTAAAATCCCACAGGACAGAGAAGGTCAGGCTCGCTTCGGGCGATGCGACCCACGTGCGCCCCCGACTGCCGCGCCCGGCGGTCTGCCGGTCGGTGACGAGCACCGTCCCCGAAGGCGCGCCCTCCGCCGCCCGCTGCTGCAGCAGGGTGTTCGTGGACGCGCATTCGGCCACGGCGACGACGTTGAAACGCGCGCTCGCTTCCTCCAGGAGGGCATGCAGGCGAGATGGATCAATCAACAGGGAAGGAGAATCGGACATGGTCGGCGAAGTTCAAAGGCCGTCATTATCCTAGAATCCGTCGCTGCCTGCTCGCTTCTCTTGTTTGCTCTCTGGGCCATCGCATGAATATATTTGTCATGGTAAAGCATGAACAGGCGTTTGCTTTCCCTCTCCCCTTGTGGGAGAGGGTGCCCCGGCAGGGGCAGGTGAGGGGAGGCAGAGGACAGAGGACTGATGACAGAAGACAGTCAGTTACCGGCGGCTACGCCGCCGCAAGCATTACCGTCCTCTGTCATCAGTCCTCTGCCTCTCCCTCTCCTGCGCCTTTACCAAAATTCGGGGCATCCTCCCCCACGAGGGGGGAGGAAGATGGATCGCCATACTCCGCGAGAAGTATCGTCTTTCATTTCAATGGCATTCATGCAATTGCCCTGTGTTTACCCCCTGGGATCGAAGTCTTTGAATCCGGGAAAAGCAACACGGCAGGCAGCCCCATCGGCTTCACCATCGCTTCACAAAACCCTCACTCCACCTTCCCGCGCTGTTCACATGCCGTCTCTACGATGGTTTCACCTTTCCACGGGAGATACATGATGCTGTTACGCGATACCCTGGCGCTGTTTGCGCAAGTGCTTGATGAACCTCTGACGGCGAATGCCGCCGGTTCGCTGCTTCCGAACATTCCCCGGACGGTGGGGAAATGCCTGTCTTCCGGCTGCTATGTGGCTTCTTCCTGCTTCATGGCGCTGGCCGTGCTACTCGCGCCCGCTGCGCAGGCACGGTCTGCCACGTCGGATAAAGCTCGGAAATGATGAACAATATTTCCTGCGGAGCACTGCGGTCAATCCGGTCAATCCCTTCGCCCCGCTTGCGGGGAGAAGGTGGCCGAAGGCCGGATGAGGGGGCGGCAATTCAGCACAAAACAGCGCCGGAACAAACCCCTTCCCCTCACCCGCCCCTGCCGGGGCACCCTCTCCCGCAAGGGGAGAGGGAAAGCAAGCGGCCCTCTGGCTGGTCTTGCTGGGCGCGGCCATGTGGCCGCACATCCTGTGATGTCACGGCGCATGCTCGACGGCTCGGACGATCCGCTGGGCATCGCGGCGCTGGCGGCGCTCGCGTTCATCGGCTGGCGGCATCGCGGGCATTTGCGCCAGTCGCCGCGTCCGGCCTGGTTTTTCAGCGCACTGGCGCTGATGGCGATGGCGGACATCACCGTGGAATGGCCTGCTACATGGCAGGGCCAGTCCTTGCGCCCGCTGGCCTTGTCGGATGTCGAGCGACGTTTCGCGCAAGGCTTTCCGGGCAAAATCGCCCGCCTGACCAATGGCCGCGAGACGCTGGTCTGGCGGCACGTCACGCGCCCGACCCGGATGCTGCATCCGGCCGCCGACTGTTATCGCGCCCTGGGCTGGCGCATCCGGGACGAACAGCTTGAACAGGTGAAAAACGCGGAGCAAAGCGAACGCTGGCGCTGCTTCATCGCCGGGAAAGGGCAGGAAAACACGCTGCGCGTCTGCGAACATATCAAGGATAGCGCCGGACAGGGCTTCACCGACGCTTCCGCCTGGTACTGGGCAGCAGTCACGGGGCAGTCTGTCGGGTCGTGGCGGGCGATAACGGTGGCGAGTCTGTTGTGAGACGCTTCAGGGCGATCGCATAGGGCGCGAAACCAGCCCCCGCGAGGAGGAAGGAAGATGGATCGCCCGACTCCGCGGGAAGTGTCATCCTTCATTTCAATGGCATCCATGCGATGGCCCTGCGTATCAGGGATCAGGGATCAGAGGTCAGGGATCAAAACCGATCGGTGTTGATCCCTGATTCCTGACATCTGATCCCTGAAAACCTGACATCTGATCCCTGATCCGTAGCTTGGGTAAGCGAAGCGCAACCTGACAATCGTAAATAGGCGGCGCGTAGCGCCGGAAGATAAATACCGTCGGGATGCGCCGCTTCGCGGCTTTCCCAACCTACGCTTGCTTTTTCACCCTACGCTTGCTGCGGTCAATCCCTTCGCCCCGCTTGCGGGGAGAAGGTGGCCGAAGGCCGGATGAGGGGGCGGCAATTCAGCACGAAACAACACTGGAACATGCCCCCCTCACCCGCCCCTGCCGGGGCACCCTCTCCCGCAAGCGGGCGAGGGAAAGCAAACGCCTGTTCATGTTTCTCCATGACAAACTTTCCTGCGGAGCACTGCGGTCATCCTTCGCCCCGCTTGCGGGGAGAAGGTGGCCGAAGGCCGGATGAGGGGGCGGCAATTCAGCACGAAACAACACTGGAACATGTCCAACCCCCCTCACCCGCCCCTGCCGGGGCACCCTCTCCCGCAA
>BNUC01000044.1 GCA_025997075.1 Betaproteobacteria bacterium
CAGCGCCCGGTAGCTGTCGCCTTCGCCGATCTGGCCGGAGAACAGGCGGGCCAGGTAATACAGGATGCGTTCTTTCAGGGCGGAGTGATTGGCTACCTGGATTTCGATGTCGATCAGTTTTCCGGATGTTGTCCTGACTTTCAAATCCAGGATGCCTATTTTGTCGTCCGGCGCTTCGCCCGGTAAAAAGGGATTCAGAAGTTCGATTTCTGCATAGTCGTCTTGCGGCAGCGGTAGCGCCGCTTGCAGGAAGGGGGTGAGGATGTCTTTATTCTGCTCGTCGCCGAACAGCATCTTGAACACTTCGTCGTAGCGCGGAGAGAGTATGTCCGACATGGGGGATTCTTTATAACAGCAAAAATGATTGTGGCATTGTACGGTCGTTGCCGCCGGGGCGCAATGCACGGGGTATCCAGGAATCAGATGTCAGGTATCAGGTATCAAAACCAAACGGCGGATTTTGGAGTTGATCCCTGACTCGCCTGAAGGCTACGCGCAAGAATGACGAGAATTTTGGAGTAAATCAGTGCTTTTTTATGAATGCCGCTGATGACTCCTGCAAGCTACTCCCGCTCATGGCTGCCCCTCCCTGTTACTCGGGAAAAACAGTCCGGTTATATCCGCCAGGCTGCGTACCTTTTCTTTTGTATTGGCAAGGAGTTGGGGCATCCAACCCGTGCTGGATATTTCCCGGTCAGGAGCCTTGCCTGTCCAGTCGATGACGGGTGTTGTCGTGCTTGCGCCCGACGCGCGGCTGGAGGCCAGGTTGATGACGTGGTAACGGGTTTCTGTTTCCCGTGGCGGCTTGGCTTCTGGCAGCACGGAGTGCACGGTGATTGTTGAGGATGTTCTGGCGCTGAGTGTTTCTCCCTCGATTGACGATGTTCCCGTTCCTGTTTGGCCTGCGGTGGGGCGTTCGTTGCCATCGACCGGATTGGCGTTGATCTTGACGCTGACCGAGGTGATGACGTCCGGTTGGCCTTCCCGGCTTTCCGTTGCCTGGATGTTCAGAGTGAAGCAGCCGTTGAAGTTGGCAGGGGGTTGGAAGGTCAAGGTGTTCAGGTTCCAGCCGGTCACATCGACGGCATCTGTCCCGGCGAAGACAAAGCGGTGTTCGCCATCACTCAAGGCACCACCTTGCGGGAGTTGGCTGAGGGTGATGTTTAGCTTGGCTTGGTCGTCGTGGGCATGGGCTTCGAAGCTTGGGAGGGCGATATTCTGGCCTGTGGTTTCAATCGTATCGGTGATGATCAGCGTGGGAGCGTCTTTGGCTGCTTTGACGGTGAGTCGCACAGGGGCGTCGTGGTTCGGTGGCGCGTCGTGGGTGACGTGAGGGATTTTCTGCTGCGCGGCTTCGGTTTGCAGTTGCAGGCGCACTTCGCCTGTGCTGTTTGTTGTGGCGTAGGCGAAGCGGTCTTCACGATCTGCGTTGGTTTCGGGCTGATAAGTGTAGCTCCTCTCTCCTTTCGTCAGTTTGCCGCTCGCGGGTTCGCTCAGGATGCGCAGTTCGGTATCGTCGGCCAGTTGTTCCAGGGTGACATAGGCGCCATTGATCGCTTTGTCGGGGACAACCGCCAGGAAGGGGGGCTTGCTCAGTGTGGCGAGTTTGGCGGCGTTGGCTTTGGCACGGTTCTGGATTTGCTTGAGCAGGACGCCGGCGGTGGTCAGGGTGAGGACGACGGCGGCGATTTGCCAGAGTTGTTTGTTGCCCTGATCGGGGATGGTTTCATTGGCAGCGGGTGCGGCTTGCGCTGGTTTTTTGTTGCTTGAAATGTCGATTTCGCTTACTCCGCCGTCAAGGGGTAATTCATCACTGGATTCTGTCGGGGCCAGGGCGATGTTTACGGGGTCTTGTTCGGCGGGAATCTCGCCGATGTCGTCTTCTTCTCCACTGAGGCGCAAGACATCCTGGAATTCAAGTGGGGTCGTTGCGGGTGGGGCAAGGCTGACGAGATGTTCTTCATCGGAGACAGTGGGCTCCGGGTCTTTCTCTGTGGGTGGTAGGGCAGAGGGGGTGTCGTCTATCTGTTCAGGTTGAGGTTCAGGTTCATCGAGTGAGACAAAGACCAGGGGCGTTCTGTCGCCTGGCGTCCATGCCGGGTCACGCGGCGGGGTCAGACGGGTATCCGTTATCGGGTCTGCCTGGGTGGAATCGACGTAAACCAGAGGGTGATAATCGTCGGGCTGGCTCAGAATCGGGTGTTCCTGGCCGTTTTCATCGACAGTGACGGGTAGGTTGGTGTCGGGTGGGGGTGGAGGTGTTTCACCGGAACCGGGTTCGCCCGTTCCGGGTTCTTCAGTGCCGGGTTCTCCAGTTCCGGGTTCTCCAGTTCCAGGTTCTCCGATTCCAGGTTCTCCAGTGCCGGGTTCTCCAATGCCGGGTTCTCCGATTCCAGGTTCTCCAGTGCCAGGCTCTCCGGTTCCAGGCTCTCCGGTTCCAGGTTCGCCGGTTCCGGGTTCTCCAGTTCCGGGTTCGCCGGTTCCAGATTCGCCGGTTCCGGGTTCTCCGGTGCCCGGTTCGCCGGTTTCAGGCTCTCCGGTTCCGGGATCGATTCCGGGATCGGTTCCAGGGTCAGTGCCGGGGTCGGTTCCAGGATCAGTTCCAGTACCTGTTTCCGGCACAGTTGCGCCTAAGCTCAGGCGGTTGACGGTGACATGGCTGTTGCTGGCTGCCGCCCCATAACCAAAGCCGATCAAGTCAAACGAGAGGTTGACGATGGTGCCGGGGGTGATGCCTTCCAGGTCGACCAGCACGGTACGGCTGCCGTCTTCATTGGTAACCGTCGTGACTTTGTTGGATTTGTATTCGTCACCGTTGGCTTGCAGGTTGAGGACGGCATCATTTTTAGTAAGGCCCGTACTGTCGAGCAAGGATAAACCGGTGTTGGCGTCGATCAGCGCGACTTCAAAAGCGTCGTCCGGGGCATTGGTAACGTCGTCGAGATAGAGGTCAGTAAGATTGAAGGAAAGATAACGGTCGTTCTCGCCAAGGACGAAGACTTGATTCAGTCGTGTTTGGGCTGTTGCGGTTTCGTTGAGGGTGACTGCGCCGTTGCTGAAAATGACTTCGCCGGTTTCGGACCAGCCCGTTTTGTCGCCAAAGTTGGCGTTGGTGAGTTCGGGGTTGGCGACGATTTCGTATTGCGGCACATTCGATACCGATACGCGAAGCGGTGAGGCAGCCGTGGTGACGATTTTTCCGAAACCTATTGCGTTGGCTTCGTTTTCATCAAGATCAGGCAGGCGACGCAATCCTGGCATGACTGTCGTGGCCATTTCGTCGTGCGCGTCGTCGGAATGCTCCAGCCCAAGCACATGGCCGAGTTCGTGGATGAGAACACCCAGCAGGTCGATTTTGCCTTCGGCTTCGCTGTCATGTTTGGCCCGGTATTCCAGAGAGGAGCCGTTCTGGGTGAATTCCTCGTTCTGATTGGGCGTCGCATCGACAAACCAGCCCCATCCGGCAGCATTGGATGAAAGGGTAATGTGGCTGCCTTGTGTTTGCGCCACAGTCAAGGCAGGCAGCTCGGCGATACTGAAGGTGACGTTACTGAGCGTAGACGCCAACGCACCGTGGTCTAGCCAGAATTGGCGGACAGTGGGCAACAGGGCTTCTACATCTGTCGCGGACAACAAGCTTGACGACGTAAAGCTGCTCAGTGCATTGATTTGCAAATACTTAGCCTGCTCGGCAAGCGCAGGATCATATAACCGAGTTATCTCGCCCCCAAATTCAGGCGGTTTTGGATCTTTGCCAGGTTCATTCAATCGCGTCGTTATAAGACTGTCATTCGTTACCTCCACTTTGCCATAAACCGGCTCGTTGAGTGGAGTCGCTTTATAATCAACTCGCGTTAGACTTGGTGGTGTACCTTTTTCGATGACGAGCAGGGTTCTCAAGGCAGGAATTGGCATACCATCAATATCTTTTAGTACCTCCTTGAGCGTGACAGACGATTCTCTCAAGTCGAGTACTATGGTTGACGATTGCCCCTTTATCGTAGTCTTCTCCACGAGCGTTTGGTGAATCTCGTTGTGACTACCGCCCGTTGGCTGGTAATAATCTACCGCAAGCCCATTCAAATCAGGGTATTTCTTGCTAATGAGCATACGATCTGGGAAACCTGTCCCCTCGATTTTCCCAAGTGTGTTTGACAAGTTTAAGTTTGGATTGCTCTTAATCGTAGTGTAATCAGGCAAGCCGATGGTTTTGATGCCATAAGGTTCCAAGACCTTATCCACTTCAAACTCCCTTATGGCGGGGTAATTCGGCTGCTTTTTGCCCCCATTCGTATCCAGTAGTATCTCTGCGGCGCTCTTGTGACCTGGCCACCATTCGGGTTTAGGCGTTACGTTATCAACGGATGTGAGAAACTTAAACTCCGGAGGATTCTTCTTGCAGTTGTGTACCCAAATGCCCGCTACATTCACAAAATAAGTGTTGAAATCCTCAACTTCCATATTGAATACACGGCATGGACCAACTTCATGATCGACCTTCTCAACGAATGTTGGATCGCCGTCATAGGTAATAAACTCATCTCCGGGGCACAGATCACACACTTGCGTCCAACCTTTGCCCTGAATCCAGAAAGGATGTTCGGGCGTTGCGTAAATAACCGGGTTGAAATAATCTTTATGGCGTTCGCGGAATTTCGGTCCATATTTGCAATAGATACGGCTAACGTTCCTAAAACCGTTGTTAAAAAGTTTGAGTATCCGCTTGTAAGCCATTCCCCCTGTTTGCTCATCGCGCGACAGTACCTTCAAATCAATTCCGGCCTCTTCAAGAGATATTTCAGGACAATCATCCCAGTTAGATATTCCTGCCATTACAGCACTTGACACCCAGATTTGTTCAAAAGTTACCCCCCCCCAGTCGCTCTCTGATTCGAGAAGAACCGGCGTATCTCCTGTAAAACAGGCTTCTTCCAGCCCTTCCAGCTTCTTTAGCAATTCCGGTGGCAGTTCCGCTCTATTCATCACCTCTTTAGCGCAGGGTGCGTTATGCACCCACACAGCCAAATCGCTCACATAATAGGTATGAAACTCATCTACCTCGAAGTTGTAAACCGGGATGATGCAGGGTTCTCCGAGTTCCAGCTTGCCAAGGGTTTGTGTTTGAGCGTCGCTGGCGAGCCGAATCTGCTGTTCGCCAAGGTCAAGCACGATGCCAATCCCCGCTCTGTCATCTGCCGCAAAGCCGATGTTTGCGTGTTGCGTGCGTCTGACCAACCCCGCCGCATGGACAACTGCCTTTTTGCCATCCGCGAGTTGCAGCACAAAGCCGGGTTGCAGGCATTCCACCGCCATCCAGTGTTTGCCATCGATCAGGGGCGCATCCACCCAGAAGGGGTGATTGCCGGTGGCAATCACTGTGGTCAGCGTGGTTGCGCCTTCGACCTTGACCTGCACAACATAAACTTGCTGGTCGAGGTGCGCAACGGTGTTAATGACCGGTCTGTACTCCCGTTCGCCGCCATCTTCCGGTTGTGAAAGGACACGCATACCGACACGGATTTTTTCAATAGGCATCGGCCCTTGGTCGGTATGCACCAACGTACCGGCGACAAAGCAGCCAATGTACCTTGCCACATTGTCACTACCGATCTCAATCTTGCCATTGGCAGCCTTGCCAACGTTCTCGACAGGCACGACGCGATCAGGCAACAGTTCTCCATTAGGCCCTGTGCGGTTAGATTCGATCACATACGCCTTCGTTTCGGCACTCTTGTTGGCAAGTTCCCGAAGCGGTGTTTCCGTAATCCTGCCTTTACGCAATTGTTGCAAAGCGAACCCGTACTGTTTGATCTTGAGTTGGATTGCGCGATGCGTGGCAGGATCAAATACTTTCATCGTGAGAGAAAAATTCAAAACCTCCCAGGAGGCGTTCTCCAATTCTTTCCAGTTATGGTTCCAAGCCGCCATACCCATGTTGTGGAAAATACGGGACAACCCACGATTCTCAGCCAAACAACTAAAAAGCATTGTCTTTTCCCCTTTTCCCCGCATCGCATTTTTCTGGTCAAATCAGCGTTTGCCGAGTGCAAAAATACAGATCGGTTCTTCGTCGGACGGAATGTTCAGGATTTTTCTGATGAAGCCGACATCCATTGTTTCGGCGTAACGTGCGCCAATATCCAGAGAATCAGACACGAGATAGAGCTGTTGCGTCATGGCGCCCGTAGTGACATGCGCCCACTTGGCCCAAGGATGCGACGAGCCTCTCTTCTTCTTCACGGGCGCCGTGTTGCTCACGAAAATGAAGATGCGGAATGCGACGCCAACGAAACTCTGGAGACTGAGACGCGACCGGAAGTCGCCTTTGGCAAGCAATTTCAAGGAATGATCCTGCCAGGCATAGCGATGGATGCCTTCTTTGCCGACCACATAAATATCGACATAGGGATCCCCCATGCCAAAAGGAACGACCCATTTGTCCGGACGGTTTTTGCCGGCGCGGACCAGAGGAGTGTGGAAAGTTCTTCCTGCGAAATGTCTTTCGAGGGGAAACCGGTACCCGACGCCGTGCTGGACGCCGAAGCGCGCGCCGCAACCGCTTCGAGAACCGGCTTACCACCGTCTTTCTGCGGTGATGGCAAAGCGAGGAAAGAGGCCGGCTCAACAGCTTGCACTGTAGTCATGGCAAGGGCCGACAAGAACAAAGCAGCGAAAAAAGCGTATCTCATTGTTTTTCTCTTTCCGGAAGTTGAATTAAAAAATACGGGACACGATTTTCGCGAGAGCAAATAGCAGGGCTGTAGGGGCGGCAGGGTAATTGCATGAATGCCATTGAAATGATAGACGATGTTTCTTGCGGAGCACGGCGGTCAGTCCCTTCGCCCCGCTTGCGGAGCGTGCGAGGCGAAGGTGGCCGAAGGCCGGATGAGGGGTCGGCGATTGTGCAAGAAATAACGCTGGAACATGCCCAAGCATCCCCTCACCCACCCTTACCTATAATTGCGATGCGTTGCATCGGAAGGTACGTTTCCGGATTCCCGCCTTCGCGGGAATGACGGTAAAAATCGAAAAACAGGGACAGGTTTCCCAGCCAAACTTATACGACCATCGGCGTCAAGGCCCCGTCCATCGCGAGGATAGCGCCGGAGATGTAGCTGGCCCTGGGCGAGCAGAGAAACACGACGGCGTTGGCGATTTCCTCGGGCGTGGCGATGCGGCCGAGGGGCAGTTCCGAGGAGGCTTTGGCGAGGGCTTCTTCGGGTGTGCCGCCGCTCATTCGCGCTTCGGCTTTCAGACCTTCATGCAGGCGTTCGGTCAAGGTCTGTCCGGGGTTGACGGCGTTGACGCGCACGCCGCGCGGTCCGTAAGCCGCTGCCAGTCCGGCGCTGACCAGCATCAAGGCGGCGTTGGCCGCGCCGCCCGGCAGATGGGTCGCCTTGGCGGCTTTTCCGCCCATGCCGACGACGTTGAGAACGGCACCGGCGCCACGCGCCGCCATGAGTTTGATCACCGGATCGATCAGATGAATGTAGGTGAAATACTTGGCTTCCATCGCTTCGTGCCAGTGCCGCGGCGTCAATTCGTCCGGAGGCGTGCGTTTCGCCGCGCCGGCGCAGTTGACCAGAACATCGATGGGGCCTTGCTTTTTTTCCGCATCGGCGGCCGCGAGCGCGGCGGCCTCGGGGTCGCGCAGATCCGTCGCGAACGAGGCAATGCACTCGCGCGCATCGGGAAAACTCGCCAGCAGGGATTGCACGGCGGATTCGATGTTGGCCTGCGCGCGCGAGACGAGGCTGACGCGCGCGCCTTCCTGCAGGAAAGCTTTCGCGCAGGCGAGACCAATCCCCTTGCTGCCGCCGCTGATCAACACATGCTTGCCTTGTAGTTCGAGTTCCATGATTTTTCTCCGCTGGTTTTGAATTGGTTTGGAAAAAGCAGTTAGAGCAGTTTACGTTTAAGTGGCGACAGTCGCTATTTTTACCACGTCATTCCCGCGAAAGCGCACTGCTGTCCGAGATAAAAATAAGCAGATAGGTGAAAGGGTGTACAACCCGCAGTGCCCACTTAAACAACCGAGCCCGCAACATGTATAGAATAAGCCGATTTCACGAAATCATGAAGAGTATCAGGTGGCAGGTAAAAATTAGTCTACCTGAATCTCCATGTTCTGGATTCCGGCTTGCGCCGGAATGACGAGGTAAAAATCAGCCTGCTTGAATTCAAAATCGGGTGATTTTTGTAGAGGTCGCCCGCTCTTCTAAACCAGCGGGCGGGACGCCCGCGCTCCCAGGTAAAAACCGCTGGTTTTGATACCTGATACCTCTCAAGAAACACCACTTAATCTATTGATTTTATTGATATGAAAATTTCGCGGAGTAGGACGATCCATCGTCCTCCCCCCTCGTGGGAGAGGATGCCCCGAATTTTGGTAAAAGCGCAGGAGAGGGGGCGGCGGTTCAGCACGAAACAGAGCCGGAATAAGCCCAATCCTCCCCCTCTCCTGCCCCTGCCGGGGCACCCTCTCCCACAAGGGGAGAGGGAAAGCAAACGCCTGTTCATGCTCCCCGTGTTTCTTCGGGACGATTTTCGGCGTAGGCCCGATTACCTCGCTGACATCTGATTCCTGAACTTTATTACTGGACGCTGTGTTCCTTGATCACGCCTTCCCGGAAAGCACGCAACAGGGCGTCCAGGTCGTCGATATGCTGCTGGATTTCCTTGCCGCGGTCGGTGTCGCTGACGCGCAGACGGTACGGATGAGTATGGATGATCTCGGTTTCGCTGTCGATGTCGAGTTCCTCGGAAACCGCCTTCTGCGTCGATTCGAAGGGCTGGTGCGCCGCCAGCAGGAGTCCGCGCGAGTTGGAAATCAGCGTGTAGCCGGCGATCCCCGTATCCTTGTGGTAGGCGCGGGAGAAACCGCCGTCGATGACGATCAGCTTGCCTTTGGCCTTGATCGGGCGCTCACCCTTGGTGACCTTGACCGGTACGTGGCCGTTGATGATGCAGCTTGTATCGGGATCGAGACCGAATTCAATGAGGATTTTGCGGGCATTTTCCTCGGTGTCGCGCAGGGTGTAATAGGGATTGCGTTTCTCCACGTGCGTCGCCTTGTCAGCCAGGAAATAACGTTCGAAAGTGGTCATCTTTTCCTTGCCGAACAGCGGCGATTGCGGGGCGCACCACAGGAACCACATGGCGTCCATGCCGTAGAGCTTGGTCTCCGGATTATCCGTGGCGAAGTAGCCCTGCCGCGCCAGACGATCGACGCGGTCGAGGAAAGCCTTGCCGACGAATGCCTGGCCATCGACGTTGAAGGCGCAGAACTCGCCGTCATCGTTCAAGGCGATGCAGCCGTGATAGAGCAGATTGCCGTCGTGGGCCAGATAGATGCTGCCGTTGGAGTAGAGGAAGCGCACGTGTTGTTGCAGCTTCTTGCTGTTGACGAAGGAGAGCTTGAGTTTTTCCACGACCATCTGTTCTTCTTCGGTCAGGACGTCGGGTTGCCGCGGATCGATCGTCGGGAAAAGCGTATCGAGCAGCGGATAGTCCGCGCCATCGAGAGTGATGACGCCGCGTTCGTAGTCGATCCTGTCGAGCAACAGGCGGTCGTCCATGTTGTAATGCGGGCGACGCTTGATGATCTGGCTTTCCAGCTTGAACTGGATGATGGCTATGGCCTTCTGCATCTGCGCCATCAGCCGGATTTCCTGCTCGGTGAAATTATCCTCGGGAGATATTTTCGGGATGAAGCGCTTGCAGGGATCGTTGGCGTAGGTTTTCAGCGCGAACGAGGCCAGCGGGATCAGGCTGATGCCGTAACCGTTCTCCATCGTCCCCAGGTTACCGTAGCGCAGGCTGGTACGGATCACGTTGGCCATGCAGGCCTCACTGCCGGCGGCCGCGCCCATCCACAGGATGTCATGGTTGCCCCACTGGATGTCCACTTCGTGGTATTCCATCAGAAGATCCATGATGATGTGCGCGCCGGGACCGCGGTCATAGATGTCGCCGATGACATGCAGACGTTCGACGGCCAGACGCTGGATCAGCTCGGCCAGCGTGGTGATGAACACCGTGGCGCTGCCGGTCGACACGATGGTGTCGATCTGGCTCTGGTAGTACGCCGCCTTGAATTCGACGCCTTCCTGATCGTAGAGCAGTTCCTCGATCAGTTCCGCCAGATGGTCGGGCAGGAAGCCGCGCACCGTCGAGCGCCTGTATTTGGCCGTCAGGCTGCGGCAGAACTTGATCAGCCGGACCAGCTTCAGGCGGCACCACTCGTCCTTGTCCTCGACCGTGGCCAGCATCTGCGGAATCTTCAGTTCGGGGTAGTAGATCAGGGTCGCCAGATTCCGCCGCTCGGACTTCGACAGGGAATTACCGAACATTTCCTCGATCTGCCGCCAGATCGCCCCGGCACCGTTGCGGATCACATGATTGAAGGCTTCGTGTTCGCCGTGCACGTCGGAAAGGAAGTGCTCCGTGCCTTTGGGCAGCTTGAGGAGCGCCGAAAAATTGATGATCGCCGTCGAAGCGGCCTGGATCGTCGGGTATTTTTCCGACAGGAGTTGCAGGTATCTAACTGAGGGTTTTTCTGCCATGATGAATTTTCCCTGGAAATTGTTTTTTATGGACAAACGCTGGCTGACCTGGTTCTTAAAGCAAGTATTATCGCCGGATTTCGCCGTTGACCGGCGAGATACTCAAAAATCCGCAACGCGGAGCGCAGCAAGCCACGCTTTGTCTTCGGCAATCGCCGTCCTGGCTTTTTGTAATTCCTCTGTTTCCAGGAAAGTCTCATGAAGACGATATTCGATGGTGGGCAAGGAGAAAATCCCCGCCTGCAATCCTGCACGAATCCACTCTCGGTCACGGGAGCCGGAACGAGCGTATTTAGAAATTGCGGCATCGTTTGGGTCAAGAAACCACGCTGTTACGCCAGATTCAAAATCAATTTTAACCAAGCGTTCTTCCCATGTATTCGGGAGGGACGGAAGCATTGGCGAAACAGCATCCGCATAATATCCATGCTCTTGCTCGAATTCGCTACCTTCGCCAAGCGTTCTCGAAACTTCTGAGGCTCGCCCTGGGTCGTTCTTCGGATAGAGGTCAACGTCGAGAGAAAGTGTCATCGACTCCGGGGGAGTTTCGTTTACCCCAAGAACAGATAGACTCCCGATAATGACAAAATCACGATGATTTGTAACTTGCAGCGCCTCGACAAGCAAACGGGCAATCTTGTCACGGCTCATCGCCATTGCAGGCGTTCCTTGAGAAACCCAAACGGAGTGTTTTGTCGAAGCGCAATACCTTCGTCGTCAGTACGAAGCATGGATTCACACAATTCAACCGGGGAGTTCATCTTCAGGATGTTCCGCCATGCCGTTATGTAGTTACGACTACAAAGTGCCCCATTTTCCCATTTATCGACTTGTAAAAGGGCGCGTTTGCGCACCGATTGCGCGTCGTCTGCTTTTAGCAGAACTTCTGCGGCAAACTGGTGCAGCCTCATTAAATAGGCGTCCCGCTCGGATTTGTCCTGACGTGCCGAACGTCGCTGCTCAAGGAGTTCATTGATTGACGCCGGATTTCCAAGCACGAGAAATTCCTTTATAAGGTAGGACAATACCGATTCTACTCTATTGGATGCGAGAAGAATTTGGGTTGGCGATGTCAATATTTGCCACGAATCCTCAACCTTTGTCGACCATTCCACCGCTGGGTTTCGCCGTTGACCGGCGAGATACTTTTTCTTGTCTTGCCAAGAAAAAGTACCCAAAAAGAAGGCGCGTCCGCCGTTTCGCTCGGCTTGCCGAGTTCTCTGCGCTGCTCGACGACACAAAGGGCAATAGGAAAACCGAAAGCAATCGTAACCGTTCGGGGTTGAAATCCCCTTGGAAGACGCCGAGCAACAGAGTCTTGAGCGAGGAAGTGGGCAAGCACTGTCCGAGGGCGAAGCCCGAGTTGCGCAGCCCCCGCTCAAGACGAGTAGCGCAGGGAACCCCACCTTTGGTGGGGCGAAGGTAAACATCGCATATAGCAAAAAAAAGCGGTATTGCGGTATAAAATTATAAGATTTGAATTACAGAATTCGCATATCGGGCAGACCAAGAGTTGAGAATCCGGTAGACGGCGCTTCTGCGGGAAACAGGTTTTTTTATAACTCAGGAAACGGGCATGAATACTCAAAAACAGCAGGAACACTTATTGGATCTCCAGGCGAAAGCGCGTCTGGGCGGGGGGCAGGACAAGATCGACAAGCAGCACGCCCAGGGCCGTCTGACGGCGCGGGAGCGGATCGACAGGCTGCTCGACCCTGGCTCGTTTGAAGAGTTCGACATGTTCAAAACGCACCGTTGCCGCAATTTCGGCATGGAAAAAACGGTGTTTGCGGGCGACGGCATCGTCACCGGACATGGCACGGTCAATGGACGGATTGTTTACATCTATGCCCAGGATTTTACCGTTCTCGGCGGTTCCCTGTCCGAAACGATGGCCGAGAAAATTTGCAAGCTTCAGGATCTGGCCATGAAAAACGGCGCGCCTTTCATCGGGCTCAACGACTCGGGCGGCGCGCGCATTCAGGAAGGCATCGAAAGTCTGGCGGGATTCTCGGACATCTTCCTGCGCAACGTGATGGCGTCCGGCGTCGTGCCGCAGATTTCCGCGATCCTGGGGCCGTGCGCGGGAGGCGCGGTGTATTCCCCCGCGCTGACCGACTTCACCATCATGGAACGGAAAAGTTCGTACATGTTCCTGACCGGCCCCAAGGTGGTGAAAGCGGTGTGCTATGAAGACGTGACGGTCGAGGAACTCGGCGGCGCGGACATGCACTCTTCGCAAAGCGGCGTCTCCGACTACGCGGCTGAATCGACCGAAGACGCGCTGGCCTACATCAAACGCCTGCTCTCTTTCATTCCGCAGAACAACCTCGAAACAGCGCCGATCGTGCCCTGCGACGACCCGGTCGACCGTCCGTCGAAAGTCCTGCAAACGATCATCCCGGACAACACGAACATGGCCTACGACATGAAGCAGGTCATTCTGGAAACGGTCGATAACGGTGACTTTTTCGAGATCAAGGAAAAGTTCGCGCCCAACATCATCGTCGGTTTCGCCCGCTACAACGGCGTCAGCGTCGGCATCGTCGCCAACCAGCCGGCCCACCTCTCCGGCGTGCTGGACATCGATTCCTCGGTCAAGGGCGCACGTTTCGTCCGCTTTTGCGACTGCTTCAATATCCCGCTCGTCACCTTTGTTGACGTTCCCGGTTTCCTGCCCGGCACGGCGCAGGAATACGGCGGCGCGATCCGAAACGGCGCGAAAATCCTCTACGCCTACGCCGAAGCGACCGTGCCCAAGGTCACGGTGATTACCCGCAAAGCCTACGGCGGCGCGTACTGCGTGATGTCGTCCAAGCATCTGCGCGGCGACATCAATTACGCCTGGCCGAGCGCCGAGGTGGCGGTGATGGGCTCGAGCGGCGCGGTCGAGGTGCTGTACAGCCGTCAGGCCAAGGCCGCTAGCGATCCGAAGGCTTTCCTCGCGGAGAAAGAGGCGGAGTACCACGATGCCGTCTCCAACCCCTACGTCGCGGCCGAGCGCGGTTACGTCGACGACATCATCGTTCCGGCAACGACCCGGGCGCGCATCGTCAGGGCGCTGGCGCTGACACAAAACAAGCGCGACACGAATCCCATGAAAAAACACGGGAACATCCCGCTGTGACGCGGCCCGCGAGATCGAGGAGCGAACGATGAAAATCAGACAGAAGCAGGTAGCGGCGGCGCTGGCGGCCGTCGATCTGTACCTGGAAGAAGAAGCGGCGGCCGCATTTGCCACACTCGCCGCCCGCGCCCCGGCTGTTCCGGCGCGGGTCATCGCCGATCCGGGTGCCTGGGCGCAAGCCGGGCGTCTGGACGCGATGGGGATGCGCCGCCTGATGCAACTGCGCGCCTTCGCGCGTGTTCGATGATTTTGGGTGTGAGTGGCGGGAGCATCTTGCTCCCGTAAGTGTGCCGGGTCGCGGCGCGCTCCCCCGCTTTGAATTCAATGAACCCTTATTTCAGCTTTTTTTGTAATCATTTTGGAGCAATGACATGACTGACAACGTGGTAATGACCGCAATGAATCACAGCAGCGAGCGTCCGAAGGCCGCCAATCCGGTGAAGATTCAGGATTTGTCGCTGCGCGACGGGCACCAGTCCCTGTTCGCCACGCGCGGGCGCACCGAAGACATGATCCCGGTCGCCGAGATGATGGACGAGATCGGTTTCTGGGCTGTGGAAACCTGGGGCGGCGCGACCTTCGACACGATGCACCGCTTTCTCAACGAAGACCCGTGGGAACGTCTGCGCACGCTCAAGCGCTATTTCAAGAAAACGCCGTTCAGCATGCTGCTGCGCGCGCAAAACCTGGTGGGCTACCGCAATTACGCCGACGACGTGGCGACGGCTTTCGTCGACCGCACCGCGGAAAACGGCATGGACATTTTCCGCACCTTCGACGCGCTCAACGATTACCGGAATTTTGAAACAGTCGTCAGGCAGATCAAGAAAAGCGGCAAGCACTTCCAGGGTTGCATCTGCTACTCCCTGACCGAACCCTGGCTCGGCGGCGAGGTGTACAACCTCGATTATTACGTCGCCAAGGCCAGGGAACTCGAAGCCATGGGCGCCGATTCCATCTGCGTCAAGGACATGGCCGGGCTGATCGCCCCGTATGACGCCTACACGCTGGTCAAGGCGCTCAAGGCGGCGGTCAAGGCGCCGATTCACCTGCACAGCCACTTCACCTCCGGCATGGCGCAGATGAGCCAGTTGAAAGCCATCGAAGCGGGCGTCGATATCCTCGACACCTGCATGACGCCCTACGCCTTCCGCACCTCGCACCCGGCCATCGAGCCGCTGGCCATGGCTCTGCTCGGCACCAATCGCGACACCGGCTTTGACATCCGCAAGCTGGCCACGATCAACGGAGTGCTCGAAAAACAGGTCATGCCGAAATACAAACACCTGCTCGACGACTCCAAGGTGTCGATCATCGACATCAATGTCCTCCTGCACCAGACGCCGGGCGGCATGCTCTCCAACCTGGTCAACCAGTTGCGCGAAATGGGCGCGCTGGACAAAATCGGCAACGTTCTCAAGGAACTGCCCCGCGTGCGCAAGGAACTCGGCCAGGTTCCGCTGGTCACGCCGACCAGCCAGATCGTCGGTGTGCAGACCGTCAATAATGTGCTGTACGACACGCCCGACGAGCGCTACAAGATGATCACCGCGCATGTCAAGGACCTATGCTACGGTCTCTACGGCAAGACGGCCATCCCCATCGACCCGGAAGTGCAAAAGAAAGCGCTCAAGGGCTACCCGCGCGGCGAAGAGCCGATCACCTGCCGTCCCGCCGAAGTGCTCGAACCCGAACTCGAAAAGGCCAAGAAGGAAATCGGCGATCTCGCGGCGGATTTGGACGATCTGCTGATTTATGCGATTTACCCGGTCACGGGTAAAAAATTCCTCGAATGGAAGTACGGTCGCGCCGAAGCGCCGGCCAGCGTCAAGGCCATCACGCTGGAAGATGTCAAGAAGCAGGATATGCTGGTCAAGAAAGCCAAGGCGGGCGAACTGGTCGAGAAAAAAGCCGACGCGCCGGCCAAGTCGGATCGTCTGCGCACTTTCAACGTGTTCGTCGACAACGAATACTTTACTGTCGAAGTCGACCCGACTGGCGACGCGCCGGTCATCGTGGCTGCGGCCCCGGTAGCCGTTCCGGCGGTCGCTGCCACCGCTACCGCGCCCAAAGCAGCGGCTCCTGCGGCAGCTCCCAAGGCGGCCGCGCCCGCCGCCGACGTTGGCGGAACCAAGCTCGCCGCGCCGATGCCCGGCCTCGTCATCCGCTATCTGAAGAACGTCGGCGACAAGGTCACCAAGGGCGAAGCCGTGGTGGTGCTCGAAGCGATGAAGATGGAAAACGCCCTGGTTGCCCCGTGCGACGGCGCGATCAAGGCCATCGGCTTCAAGAGCGGCGATACGGTAGCCAAGGGCGCGACGCTTCTCGTTATAGGGTAATCGTCTGAACAATTGATCGAGGGAACGGGAGCGAAAGCTCTACGTTCCCTTTTTATGTCTACGGATTTCCCATGTTTACTTTGCGTCAATACAGCAGATGCGCCCGACGCGCTTCCGACCATGCCGCTTCGTCGGGGCCGGCAAGCCGGTCGAGATCGGCGGGCGTCGCGGCCGGGTCGTCGACCCAGCGGCGCAAGGTTTCGCCGCCGTTGATCAGGTCGATGGCCAGCCGGCCGCGTTCGTACTCATAAGCGAAATCGCGCCATAGGGGGTAATCGGGATACAGCCGTCTGATTGTTTTGAAGGCCAGCGCCAGTAGCCGCCAGGGGCGGAATTCGCCATGCCGGTAGCTCACGTCCTCGACGTGTATCTGCACGCCGTTACACAGCGTTCCGGCGTGTTTATGGAAGGTCGGCTCGAACCAGCAGTCGCGCAGCCGGCAGCCGGCGAGCCAGTCCGGGGCCAGCGCCCGCATTCCGGCGATCACGGCGCGCGCGTCGATGTCCGGAGCGCCGAAGAGTTCCAGCGGGCGCGTCGTGCCGCGTCCTTCCGAGAGCGTCGTGCCTTCGAGCATGACCGTGCCGGCGTAGCAGCGCGCCATGAACAGATTCGGCGCGTTCGGGCTGGGATTGATCCAGGCGCGCTCGCCGAGCGGCCAGCCGAAACCGGGGGCCGCATCCGGCCGCCAACCCTGCATCGGGATGACCTGGCAATCGACATCCAGGTGAAACTCGGCGATGAACCAGCGCGCCAGCTCGCCCAGCGTCAATCCGTGGCGCATCGGCAATGGCCCCGCGCCGACGAAGCTTTCCCATCCGGGGCGCAAAATCAGCCCTTCGACTGGCCGGCCTACCGGGTTCGGACGGTCGAGTATCCATACCGTTTTGCCGTGCCGCGCGGCGGCTTCGAGCATGTAGAGCAGCGTGGTGATGAAGGTGTAGATGCGGCAGCCAAGGTCCTGCAGGTCAACCAGCAGGACATCGAACGCGTCGAGCATCGCCGCAGTCGGTCGGCGCACTTCACCGTACAGGCTGAAGATCGGGATGCCCAGCCGGTGATCAAGGAAATCCGGCGATTCGACCATGTTGTCCTGCTTGTCGCCGCGCAGACCGTGTTGCGGCCCGAAAGCCGCCGTCAGATTCAGCTCGGAGAGCGCTGCCAGCGCGTCGATGGCGTGCGTCAAATCGGCTGTGAGCGACGCGGGATGCGCGAGCAGGGCAATGCGCTTGCCGGCCAGCGGGCGGCGCAACGCGGGGTCGGCGAGAAGACGATCGAGTCCGAAAAGGATCATGGCGAGTTTCAGGGATCAGGGGGCAGGTGACAGTAATTTGTGGCGGCGGAACCGTCGATGATACCTGATCGCTGACATCTGATGCCTGACTCCGGGATGTATAATCCGCGCCGTCCCCAAACTGATGAAAAAGTAAAATGCTCTCGCGATTCATGCCCCGTGAAGAAAAGTTTTTCGATTTGTTCAACGCTCACGCAGAGCAGGTGGTCCTGGGAAGCCAGGCCCTGGTCGGCATGTTGATGGCGTTCAACAATTCCAGCGAAGAAGCGGAAAAACAGTGCAATCTGGTTGATGTGGCCGAGAAGACGGCCGACAACATCACTCACGAAACCATGCGCCAGTTGCACAAGTCCTTCATCACCCCGCTCGACCGTGATGAAATCCACCAACTGATCACCAATCTCGACGATATCCTCGACTTGACTCAGGATGCCGCACAAACGGTGACGCTGTATAACATCCGGCACATCACGCCGGAAGCGATCAGGCTGAGCGAGATCGGCCTGCAATGCGCCGAACGGGTGCGCACGGCCGTCGGCCTGCTCACTTCCATGGACAACGGTTCGCAAATCCTCAAGCTATGCCGCGAGATCGACGAGCTCGAATCTGCCGCCGACCGGGAAATGCGCGGCGCAATGTCCTACCTGTTCCGCGAGGAACCCGATGTCCGCGAGCTCATCAAATACCGGGCCATCTATGAGCTGCTCGAAACGGTGACTGATCGCTGCGAGGATGTGGCGAACATCCTCGAAGGCATTGTCATCGAAAATTCCTGAGAGCGAGGCGCATGGATAGCGTAAATACCGGAATGGGCGTCATCGTGCTGCTCGTCGTCATGGCGCTGGTCTTTGACTTCATGAACGGCTTCCACGACGCCGCCAACGCGATCGCCACGGTCGTTTCCACGCGTGTGCTGCGTCCGCAGACCGCCGTGCTGCTCGCGGCTTTCTTCAACATCATCGCCGTCCTGGTGTTCCAGCTCAAGGTGGCGACGACGGTCGGCAAGGGAACCATTGAACCGGCGATCATCGATCACTATGTCATTTTCGGCGCGCTGGTCGGCGCTATCGCGTGGAACGTGATCACCTGGTATTACGGTATTCCCTCGTCCTCTTCGCACGCGCTGATCGGCGGACTCGTCGGCGCGGCGCTGGCCAAGGCGGGATTCTCCTCGCTGATTGCCTCCGGCCTCGTCAAAACCGTGCTTTTCATCTTCGTCTCGCCGCTGCTGGGGATGCTGCTCGGCGCCTTGATGCTGCTGCTCGTCTCATGGCTGTGCCGGCGCGTGACGCCGAGAAACATGGACAAATGGTTCCGCCGCCTGCAACTCGTTTCAGCCTCGCTCTACAGCCTGGGTCACGGCGGCAACGACGCGCAGAAAACCATGGGCATCATCTGGATGTTGCTGATCGCCGCCAGACTGTCGGAATCCTCCGACCCGATGCCGCCGATGTGGGTCGTCCTGTCGTGTTATATGGCCATCGGCCTGGGGACGATGTTCGGCGGCTGGCGCATCGTCAAAACGATGGGGCAGAAGATCACCAAGCTGAAGCCCGTTGGCGGTTTCTGCGCCGAGACCGGCGGCGCGATAACCCTGTT
The DNA here is from genome assembly GCA_025997075.1 of Betaproteobacteria bacterium. GTDB lineage: Bacteria > Pseudomonadota > Gammaproteobacteria > Burkholderiales > Rhodocyclaceae > Propionivibrio. Next base: position 18,922 of record BNUC01000044.1, read on the forward strand.
TCTGGCGACCGCGCTGGGCATCCCGGTGTCCACGACGCATACCATCACCGGCGCGATTGTCGGCGTGGGGTCGACCCGGCGCATGTCGGCGGTGCGCTGGGGCGTCGCCGGCAACATCGTCTGGGCCTGGGTGCTGACCATCCCGTGCAGCGCGCTGATCGGCGCGCTGTTCTGGGGCATCGGCAAACTTTTTCTCTAATCACCCTGCCGTTGAGGTGGCCGGAGCTTTTCAGCGTCCGGCGAGCGGCTCCCTTATCGTGCTGTTCAGGCCGGAATATCCGGCACCAGCATCTTCTCAAGCTGGTATATCTTGTCTTTAAGTACGAGCTTGCGCTTCTTCAACCGTTGGACCAGCAACTGATCCTGGTTGGGCAGCGGGGTTGCCGCGAGGTGTTCGACGATCAGGTTGAGGTCGCGGTGTTCCACCTGTAGTTCGTTCAAGGTGGCGCGGACATCGGTAATTTCCTTTTCGATCAGCATCTTTTTTTATCCATTCGACAGTAATCGGTCAACTCACGATTGGCTGCTATCCGTACTTTGCCGTACGGTCGCCCCCGGATTGCAGCCCTTGTTTTTCCATCGCCACAGCACATGCCTGAAACGCGACGATAGCGACAATGTTAGGCGCTCCGGCGCGAAAAAACAACGGCAGATGACGATATAACGAAAAGCGAAGTCGATATGGCCGCAATGGCAACAGGATACATAGTGGAAGGTCAATGCAATCGCTGTGGATACGACGGGTTTTATTCTCTCGGTAGTCGTCCATTCGGCCGGTATTCAGGATCGTGTTGGCGCTCGTGCCGTGATGGATTGTTGAAAGAACTCTCTCTTGGCTGGCTCTTTCCCACCGCCTCAAGCTTGCTCATGGTTTACGCGCCTCATTCTGGTACTCGGCCAGCACAGTTTTCCCTTGCTCGGTCAGACGGTAACGCTGCTTGCTGCTGTGCGGCTTGTCGGGTAATTTCCCGGCAAAACAGTCGGGTAGCGCCGAATGCCAAAGCGTGGGCGGCGGCAAGCGATCCGGCGCTGGATGAAATTCTGCCGGAGGACATAAAAGGAGCAGCAACATGACGGTTGGCATAGATTTCGGGACAACGAACACGGCGGTCAGCTTTTTGAATGCTGACAAAGAGCCGGAGATCGTCGAATTTGGCGATGCGCAAAGAGCGCGTGAGTACATTCCCAGTCTCATCGTCTTCAAGGACAAAAACACGCCGCAAGAAAAAACCTTCATGGGCGTGGCCGCACAGCACAAAGTCGGATTTCCCAAGCACTCCTCGTATCGCAACTTCAAAATGCTGCTGGCCGAGCCCAAGGAGAGCGCCGGGTGGCTTTCGACAACGCCGTGCTGGAGAAACTTTTTCCCAAGTTGAAAACCGAGAACCCACAACTCTGGAACAAACGTCTGGCAGATTTCGAAGCCGCAAAAATTGAGTCGACCCAGGAAATTGCGGATGGACTCAAGAGCTATCGAAACGATCCAGCGATGATGGAGGGAGAAGCGCTGTTGTATGTCGAAGGGATCTGATAGCGAACGGCTTGATCAGAGTCATTGAAAAATGCCCGTTCAATGTGGGCATCACGGGGCAAGAGGTCCTGGTGACCAATAAAGGGACAACGGTCGTGTCGAACGACCACCTGATTCTTAATAAAGGGGTTGAGATCGAGAAATACAAAACAGCGCAATGGTGGCCGGAAAAATTTCAGCCGGAAGGCGATGCCGGGCTTCCCTTGTTCATTCAGTCGGGCGAACTCAGCAAACGCGTTGAGCTTGCGCACGTCAATCTGTCTTCGGCTTTGCCTGCGGATTGCCGAAAGGTGCAAGTGGGATTTTCCATGGACGATGACAAATCCTTCTTCTTCCATGCACGGGATGCCGTCAGTCAATACGAAAAACCAGAAGAAGACCTCTCTGGGCAAACTGCTCGATCAATTTCCCTCCGGTCTGTACCTTATTCCGGATTAACCAGAGGTCATGACATGAAATTCGACGAAATCAAATATCAGATTCAAGCCACTTGGGGAAGCATCGATGATGACGCCATTCCATACCAACTTGCTTTCAATAATATAAATATGGAGATATCTCCATGCTTTATCTTTAGATTCAGGTGGGTAGCCTCTATATCATCGAACGCAAATTGGTACCAGATGATGACAAGTGCACGGCGGCCCTTGAACTGGCGGCGATACTGCTCGACTGGGAGCATAAGCAGAGCGCCCTGACTCCGCGAGCCGAAGCCTTGCGAGGTTCCTACTGGAAGAAAATGGCCGAAAAGACCATCGGGCCGCGTTTGGAAAGCATGTTGGCGAACGCGGACGCGGCAAGGGTGCAACTGCGAGCCGACATCAAGGGCGTGGCAGGACAACTCGCAATCGCTGCTGGCGAATATGGCCACCATTCAGGCAGAAATAGAAACCCTACAGGCTGAATCCGAGGCGGCGACAAAGGAACTGGAACAGCAGGGGCTCGACAAGACTGCTTTGGAGAAACAAAAACAAGAGATTTTGACGGGGCTTGGTGAAATTCTGGAGGTTCTGAAGCTGCACGATGAATTGCAGGAAGTGTCGAAAAAGCTGGAAAGCACTGAAAAGCAAATGGAGTTGCCGGACATCCGTAGCTTCTGCGAAAAACTGCAAAAAATAAGCGAGCAATACCGGGTCTGGCAACGTGAGAACAGTACACTCGCCATGGCCATTTCCGTAGCGCCTTCTGCCTCGAACCGTCGCGCTTCCTCGATTCGGTGAACCATCCGGGCTTCCCAAGCACCGAACTCAATCCCGGTGAATGGTACAGCGGCAAGATCATTTACAAGTTCTCCACTGACAAGGCGAAGAAGTAGCCTTCAAGCGCTGAAATGCGAACCGCTTCCAACACGAAACCAGGAGCACGGAGATAAGACAAAAAATTCCGTGCCCTTGCGTTACAGGCGGTTCGCTCTGTCGCCAATGAGCATCAGCCTTTGTCGAACAGCGCAATCGATTCGACATGTGACGTATTGGGAAACATGTTGACCACCCCCGCGCCGCTCAGGCCATAGCCCTTTTGATGCACCAGAATCGCCGCGTCGCGCGCGAGCGTCGCCGGGTTGCAAGAGACATAAACGATCCGGCGCGGCCCCCCTTCCCCTTCCCTTTCGCCGATGGACTTGACCAGTTCGACAGCCCCTTCGCGCGGCGGATCGATCAGCATCTTGTCGAAATGGCCGAGAGCGGCCAGCGATTCCGGCGTCGCCTCGAACAGGTTGGCGACGCCGTACTCGACCCGATCCGTCAAACCATTGGCGGCGGCGTTTTCCCCGGCCCGGCGCACCAGTTCGGGACTGCCTTCGATGCCCGCCACCCGCGCGCCGGATCGCGCGATCGGCAAGCTGAAGTTGCCGAGGCCGCAGAACATGTCGGCGATGCGCTCGCCGGCCCGCGCGTCGAGCAGGGTCATCGCGCGGCGCACCAGCACGCGGTTGATCGCGTGATTGACCTGCGTGAATTCAGTCGGCGAGAAACCATGCTCGATGCCGTAATCCGGCAACAGGTACGACAGCCTGCGCTCGTCCAGCGGGTAGAAACGGAAAGCCGAGGACGGTCCTTTGGGCTGGAGATAAAAGACGATGCCGTGCCGGTCGGCGAAATCGCGCAGCAGTCCTTCGTCGGCGGCGTTGATCGGTTCCAGGATACGCAGCACCAATGCTGTCATGGTTTCGCCGACGGCCACCTCGATCTGCGGCATGGCGGCGTTGATCGACAGGTCGGAAATCAGCCGGCGCAAGGGCAGCAGCAGATCGGAAACATGTCGCGGCAGATTCGGACATTGCTGCATATCGGCCACGTAGCTGCTTTTGCGCTCGTGGAAGCCGATCAGCATGCCGCCTTTCTTTTGCACCATGCGCGCCGACAAGCGGGCACGGAAACGATAACCCCACGCCATGCCCTGGATCGGCGCGTAAATCTGTCCGGCGACCAGGCGGCCCAGGTGCCACAGGTTGGATTCCAGCAGGCGCTGCTTGGCCGCCACCTGCGCGGACGGCTCGAAATGTTGCATGCTGCACCCACCACACACGCCGAAATGCGGACATTTTGGCTCGATCCGGCTGGCGGATGCCTCGATGATGCGTTCGATGCGGGCAATCTCGAAAGTCGGCTTCTTCCTGTAGCAGGAATACTCGACATATTCGCCCGGCAGTCCCCCTTCGACGAAAATCGTCTTGCCTTCGAGCCGCGTGATCCCCCGCGCCTCGTGATCGAGCGATTCAATGATTCCTGTCGGCATTTGGCTTCCCCGAAATCCACAAAGTTTATGATTCTATCTTTCACCCGGATTTTCACGAAAAGCGAGAGAAAAACGGGTGCGATTCAAACTGATGTGCAGGGATCCAATGGAAAAAGCAGTTAACCACGGCGACACAGCGGGCACGGCGAAAAAGCAAAAATCGTTTTTGTCTTTGCTTTTCGCCGTGCCCGCTGTGTCGCCGTAGTTAAAAAGCTTTTCATTCGCCCCTGCATTCTCTCCGTGTCAATGTTAATCCTTCCCCTCACCTGCCCCTGCCGGGGCACCCTCTCCCGCAAGGGGAGAGGGAAAGCAAACGCCTGCTCATGCTCTGTTTCCTCTATATACCACGGCACATCAGTTTGAACCGCACCCGAGAAAAACCGTACACGCACGAGGCTTGCAGGGCTGTATTTAAGCTAAAGCCTTCGGGCGATCCCTTCATTATGATTTACAATTCGCCGAGAAGTAATTCTTCCTTCATTGGAACCAATCAGAGCATCCACGGTTTTATCCCTAATGCCAACGCCTTATTTTTTCTTCAGGCCCGTTCTTACGTCCAGGCGTAGCTGGCTTGCGCTGGACTGGCAACCCGAATCTCCGGCCGAAACGGATTTTGCCTCGTTCGTTCAGTGTTTTGTCGATTCCGCCGCCGCGCCGCTGGCTCACGTGTTGCCTCTGATATCGCCCATTTCGGCCGAATTCGTGTTGCAGGACAGGTTTCTTGAGGCGTTTAAGGGCGAGTCGGTCACCTTCGTTCTGCCGGAATCCTGTCTTGCCAACGAGGCCGTCATCGAGCGCTGCAAGGAATTGCGCGCGCACGCCAGACCGCTGGCGCTACAGATCGAAAGCCCGGAAGCCTTGCGCCGGATTCCTCGCGCCGTCTTCTGCGCCGTCCGTTTCGATGCCGCATTCGCCCGCCAGGATCTTTCCGCACAGGATATCGATCTTCTCGACGATATCGACCTCAAGAAAATCGCCACGCGCGTCAACTCCCACCAGATGTTCGAATGGCTGACCCGAAGGGGCGTCCAGTGGTCGGATGGCCACTTCCTGACCACCCCGAATCCGCAACTCGGCAAAGCGCCTGATCTCACTCGGCTGAAACTGCTCAGGCTCTTGAGTCTGATCAAGCAGGATGACGACACGCGAGAAATTGAAGCCATTTTCCGCGAGGAAGCCCAACTCTCGTACAACCTTCTGCGCCTCGTCAACTCGGTCGCCATCAGCGTGCGCCTCAAGATCAACAGTCTCTCCCATGCGATCGCCCTCCTTGGCCGCCACCAATTGCAGCGCTGGTTGCAGTTGCTGATTTACGCCAATAACCTGACAAACAGCAATGCGCCAAGTCCGCTGATGCAACTGGCCGCCGCGCGCGGACGCCAGATGGAACTGCTCAGCGCGGCTATCGACCCGATTCCCGACGTTCCCGAACTCACGGACAGCGCTTTCATGACGGGGCTCTTCTCCCTGCTTGAAGTATTGATCAATCTGCCGATGAGTGAAATCCTGAAGGAACTCCCGTTGCAGGACACGATAATCGACGCTTTGAGCAATCCGGCCGGCGGCGGGGTTCTCGGCAAGCTGCTCTCGGCGATCATCGCCAGCGAGGCTGGCGATTTCGCATCGGCCGCGCGCCTCCTCTCCGACTTGGGCATCAGCCCGGCCGACCATGCCAAGTCGCAAGTCACCGCCTTCTACTGGGCCAGCCGGATCAACGTCGACGACCGCGACTGATCGACAGGCGCTTTTCCCCGGCTCCGTCTTCAACTCACCCGTTTCAAATGGCTGCCGCATCCGGCGCGGCAATCGCTTGCTCCGAAACCGGGCGCCGGAATTTCCCCCGCGGTGCGCCGATTGACCAGGCACTCTTCCTCGCGAAAACGCCTCACCTCGCGTACCCGGACACCGGGAGCGGCGAGCAGATAATCGATATGCCAGTGCATCTTCTTTGAAGACGACAGATGACGCCGGATGCGCGCCTCGAAATTACGCAAGGCGCTGCCGGTATAGCAGTAGAGACCGGCGGAAAATTCGAACTCGCCCAATCGCCCGACGCTGACACGCACCGGCGCGACCACTTCGATCAGCAGTTGGTAGGTTCGGGCAGAACCGCTTTCAGCGCCTATAGCGTTTTTAGAACCCGTCGCCGCAATACGGGTTGTTGAGCCGTTCTTCGCCAAAAGTCGACATCGGCCCGTGGCCGGAAATAAATACGACATCGTCACCGAGCGGCCAGAGTTTCTGCCGGATGGAAGCAAGTAAGTCGTCGAAATCCCCTTTCGGGAAATCCGTGCGCCCCACCGAGCCCTGGAACAGAACATCGCCAACGACCGCAAGACGAGCCGCCTCGTTGAAAAAGACCACATGACCCGGCGTATGACCGGGGCAATGCAAGACCTGCATTTCGACCTGACCGAAGCGCACGCTGTCACCCTGCTTCAACCAGCGATCCGGGACAAAAGAGCGGACATTGGCGAAGCCGAACATCTGCGCCTGCTGCGGCATGCCGTCGATCCAGAAAAGATCCTCCTCGTGCGGACCTTCGATCGGCGCCGACAGGCGCTCGGCCAGCTCGGCCGCGCCGCCGGCATGATCGATGTGTCCGTGAGTGATGAGAATCCGCTCCACCTGAAGGCCGCGCTTCTCGACCGCCGCCATAATCCGGGGAATGTCCCCACCCGGATCAAGCACGGCGGCATGCAAGGTCTCATCGCACCAGAGAAGCGTGCAATTCTGCTCGAACGGGGTAACCGGTACGATCTGGTATTTCAGGGCCATGATGGAAATAGAGAATGTCTAAACAAGGTCAGGTTTCGGAGTATAGCAAAGCGCGGCCGTCCGGGAAGCAGGCTGCCGATCCATGTCAGGGCAATCGCATGAATATGTTTGTCATGGTAAGGCATGAGCAGGCGTTTGCTTTCCCTCTTCCCTTGGGTCACAGGGTAATCGCACACGCAGAAGTCATAAGTCATTGTATCGAAGAGCATTGTCCAATGAGGTAAGACCGAGCAAAGAAGCGCGGTACTCTGGGATTCGGTCAGCGGTTTTGCGTCGGGAACGTAAGCTGCGCTTGGGATAGGTGGAATCCCTGCGCAAGAGCGAGAGCGCGAACTTGCGTAAGGCCGAGAAGTTCCGTGGGGCATGGCCCTTGCGTACCCGGCACTCGTCTTCGCGGAAGGTGACATCGAGAACCCAGTGCAGGCTGTTTTCGATGGCCCAGTGACAACGGGCCGCCTTGGCGAAGGCTTCGGCAGAGACGATGCCTCGACTGCCGATAGAGAAGGCTCGCTCACGGGAGATTTTGCCTGCGATGTCTCGCTCTCG
>BNUC01000045.1 GCA_025997075.1 Betaproteobacteria bacterium
AGCGGTGAGCAGCAGCAACCCCCAGGTTGACCAAGTTGCAATACGGTTTCTCGCTGACATTACGTTTCCTTTCGTCTCTGGAGAATAAAAAATGCTTTCCTCACGCGCGCGCGAGGAAAGCATGGTTACCAGACTCATCAAGCCCGGTGCCGTGAATTATGCGCGATATACCCATACCGCTTCAAATATTATTTCCAGCATTGGAACGGAATGGTGAAACCGCCGACCAACGGGTTCGGTGACTTGCGCTAATATCTTGTCCGTTTGTACAGATTACTTTCAGTCATGTGTTCGTTCGATCCGGAAGGCGTGCGCCTTCATTTTGATGATCTCGTCGTGGTATGCCTTTGTGCCGAATGGTGCGGGACCTGCCGGGAATACCGCGGCGAGTTCGAACGATTGGCTGATCGGTTTCCAGGAGTGAGGTTTCTCTGGTGGGATATTGAGGAAAACGCCGAGGGCCTGGGTGATCTGGAGATCGGGAATTTTCCGACGATCCTGGTGCGTCGTCGGGAATGGGTGCTTTTTTTTGGAGTGATGCCGCCGCAAGTGGGTCATTTGCGCAGATTGATCGAGATTTTTCTGGAACAGACGATCGAACAGAGCCGGAATTATGCGCTGTCCAGCCCGGAACGAAGCGCCTGGCAGACGGACCCCTATCTTGCGGGTTTGGGGCATGACAAGGAAAACCAGGAAAATTTGTCGAAATAAACGTGTAACTTCCGATGTCCTGGAAGCCATGATCATCGCTGCGCGGCAGGACATTTACCTTGATCGGGATGTCTATAGCCGGTAGCAGTAAAGTCGCGTTTTTCTCGAATCATCCACGTCAATTTCCTCGCTGGCCTCAACGTCAGGTACCATGAAGCTGTTGCTTATGAACAGTGCGCCTGGGTGCATTTCATGTTTGACTTTGAGCCACAAGCGGCTCATCGGGGCCGGAGAAAGAAATACATACACAACATCGTATTCGGCAAGGGAAACATCCCAAAAGCTGCCCAGGGTCCACTGACAGTTTCGTAAGTTCGCCGTACGTAAAAAGCCGATTGCCCAGGGAAGATACGAGTTTTCGATTCCGGCGACTTGAATATCCTCGTGTATTTTGGCGAGCGCGCAGGCAACGCTTCCTGTACCTGCTCCGAGATCAATGACCTTCAGGGCATGCCTGCCTGCAAGAAGTTCGGTCAGAACGCGAGTGGTTTCGCGGTTGGAAAGATACAGCGGCACCTGACTGGTCAGCGCGCCGCGATAAACAAGGAATAACAGTACAAAAGCCGCCAGATACCATTCCGGGGCGATATTAAGGCCGGAAAAAAGGACGACGGCGGGCGCGAACACGGCATGAATGAGTTGCCACCACCAGTCTTGACGGGTTCGGTTGGCAAGCAGGAATGCCAGCGTTCCGATCAGGAGCGAAGTTGCGAGCCAGGGTAACGCCTGCTGGCGCAGGAGACAATAGGACCAGGCCACGCTAAGAACAGTAAAAACCGCCGCGCTTTGGAGCGCCAGTTGTCGCAAATAAGGCGAATTTTGTCGGGAAGAGGGCGAATCGCTATCCATACTTATCTATGCCGAATCTTGTGGCGTTGAGTGGCCATGCCGTATGCAGGCCGATAAGGCGAGGAACTCCATGCAATGGAAGTGCAAAAGCAGTAGGTGTCACGGCATGATTTCTGCTATTATATTGCCCTAAGTCCGACGGCTGGTTGACGCATATTTATTGTTATGCCAGAATTAGCGGTTCCGAGTTGGAGGGATACCCAAGCGGTCAACGGGATCAGACTGTAAATCTGACGGCTTCGCCTTCGAAGGTTCGAATCCTTCTCCCTCCACCAAGAAGTGATTGTTGTAGTGGTCGTTGTTTTTAGCGTTGCGGGTGCGGTTTTGCGGGTGTAGCTCAATGGTAGAGCTGAAGCCTTCCAAGCTTATGACGAGGGTTCGATTCCCTTCACCCGCTCCATGTTGTGGTTCGACGGTTTTTGATTTGTAGGTATGTGCCCATGTAGCTCAGTGGTAGAGCACTCCCTTGGTAAGGGAGAGGCCATGTGTTCAATCCACATCATGGGCACCATGGATTTGAGTTGTTCAGGGTTTTTTTAACTTCTAACGTTTGAGGTACCGGCAATGGCGAAGGCAAAATTTGAGCGAACGAAGCCGCACGTAAACGTGGGGACGATAGGTCACGTAGACCATGGGAAGACGACGTTGACGGCGGCGATCACGATGATTCTGTCGAAGAAATTCGGAGGCGAAGCGAAAGCGTACGATCAGATTGACGCGGCGCCGGAAGAAAAGGCGCGCGGGATCACGATCAACACGGCGCACGTCGAATACGAGACGGCCAACCGTCACTATGCGCACGTTGACTGTCCGGGGCACGCCGACTACGTGAAAAACATGATCACGGGCGCGGCGCAGATGGACGGAGCGATCCTGGTCGTCTCGGCGGCCGACGGACCGATGCCGCAGACACGCGAACACATCCTGCTCGCACGGCAAGTGGGCGTTCCCTACATCATCGTCTACATGAACAAATGCGACATGGTCGACGACGCCGAGCTGCTCGAACTCGTTGAAATGGAAGTGAGAGAACTCCTCTCCAAATACGACTTCCCCGGCGACGACATCCCCATCATCAAAGGCTCGGCGCTCAAAGCCATGAATGGCGACACGGACGAAATGGGCGAAGGCTCCGTCCTGGCGCTGGCCGATGCGCTCGACAGCTACATCCCGACCCCCGAACGCGTGATAGACAAACCCTTCCTGCTCCCGATCGAAGACGTCTTCACGATTTCCGGACGAGGCACGGTCGTCACCGGTCGTGTCGAACGAGGCATCATCAAAGTCGGCGAAGAAATTGAAATCGTCGGCATCCGGCCCACGCTCAAGACCGTCTGCACCGGCGTCGAAATGTTCCGCAAACTGCTCGACCAGGGACAAGCCGGAGACAACGTTGGCGTTCTCCTGCGCGGCACCAAACGGGAAGATGTCGAACGAGGCCAGGTCGTTGCCAAGCCCGGCTCGATCACCCCGCACACCCACTTCGCAGGCGAAGTGTACGTCCTCTCGAAAGACGAAGGCGGACGGCACACCCCGTTCTTCAACAACTACCGTCCGCAGTTCTACTTCCGGACGACGGACGTCACAGGAGCGATCACGCTACCGGAAGGAACGGAAATGGTGATGCCTGGAGACAACGTGCAGATGATCGTGAAACTGATCTGCCCGATTGCGATGGAAGACGGACTGCGATTCGCCATCCGTGAAGGCGGTCGGACCGTCGGCGCCGGTGTCGTCGCTAAAATTATTGAGTAACAGGTTACACGACAGATGGCGTTCCCGGAATCGGGGGCGCCGGAAGTCTCTGCTGCAGGGGTATAGCTCAATTGGCAGAGCGTCGGTCTCCAAAACCGAAGGTTGGGGGTTCGATGCCCTCTGCCCCTGCCACTATCATATTTCTGGCTGACGAAATGGCCGATAAAATCAAATTTGCGCTGGCGGTGTTGTTGCTGGTCGCCGGAGTGGTCGGCTTCTATCTTCTTGCCGAACAGGCGATGATTCTGCGGGTATTGGCGGTCATCGCTGGCCTGGGCCTCGGCGCAGCAGTTGCCTGGCAGACCGAACCGGGTCGTCAGTTTTTCGATTTTGCCAAGGAAGCGGTTGGCGAGGCGAAAAAGGTTGTCTGGCCGACGCAAAAAGAGACCCTGCGGATGACCGGTTTGGTGTTTGCTTTTGTTATCATCATGGCGTTCTTTCTCTATCTGACTGACATGGGTCTGGAATGGGTACTCTACGACCTGATTCTCGGGTGGAGAAATTTATGAGCAAGCGTTGGTATGTGGTGCACGCCTATTCGGGCTTCGAAAAAAGCGTGCAGCGCGCGCTTCTGGAACGTATCCAGCGTCAGGAGATGCAGGATTCGTTTGGCCGTGTGCTCGTTCCGGTCGAGGAAGTCGTCGAGTTGAAACAAGGGCAGAAAAGTATTTCCGAGCGAAAGTTTTTCCCCGGCTACGTGCTGGTGGAAATGGAAATGAACGACGAGTCCTGGCATCTTGTTAAAAGCACTCCCAAGGTCACGGGTTTTGTCGGCGGCACCGCCAACAAGCCGACGCCGATTTCCGAGAAGGAAGTCGAGAAAATCATGCAGCAAATGCAGGATGGCGTGGAGAAACCGCGTCCGAAAGTATTGTTTGAGCCGGGAGAAATCGTCCGGGTCAAGGACGGTCCATTTACCGATTTTCACGGGTCTGTCGAGCAGGTCAATTACGAAAAAAATCGCTTGCGCGTATCGGTCACGATTTTCGGCCGTGCGACGCCTGTTGAGCTTGAGTTCGGTCAGGTCGAAAAAGCCTGATCGGGAAATTGTGGCGACCGTTTGTTTGGTTCGCCGGGTGTTGCGGCTTTTGGCCGCGTTTGTTGTCGGGGAGCGCCTTGAATAGGCGCGTTCGCACCCATTTATAGGAGTAGTAACCGTGGCAAAAAAAATTGTCGGCTTCATCAAGCTGCAAGTGCCGGCGGGCAAAGCCAATCCCTCGCCCCCGATCGGACCGGCGCTCGGACAGCGCGGTCTGAACATCATGGAATTCTGCAAGGCGTTCAATGCGCAGACACAGAGCGTTGAACCCGGTCTGCCGATTCCCGTGGTGATTACCGCCTACGCGGACAAGAGTTTTACCTTCATCATGAAGACGCCGCCCGCCAGCATTCTGATCAAGAAGGCGGCCGGAATCCAGAAAGGAAGCCCGCGTCCTCATACGGACAAAGTGGGCAAATTGACGCGCGCTCAGTGCGAAGCCATCGCGACGCAAAAAATGCCGGATCTGACGGGCGCGGACATGGACGCGGCGGTGCGCACCATCGCCGGTAGCGCGCGCTCGATGGGCATTACCGTGGAGGGCCTCTGACATGGCGAAATTAAGCAAACGGCAGAAGGCGTTTCAAGGCAAGGTTGATCGCGCCAGGAATTACCCGGTGGCGGAAGCGCTCAAATTAGCCAGGGAATTCGCCACGGCGAAATTCAATGAATCGATCGACATCGCGGTCTGCCTCGGCATCGACGCGCGTAAATCGGACCAGTTGGTGCGCGGCTCGGTGGTGTTGCCCGCGGGTACCGGCAAGACGGTTCGCGTCGCCGTTTTTGCGCAGGGTGAAAAGGCGGAAGCGGCCAAGGCCGCGGGCGCGGATATCGTCGGCTTCGAAGATCTGGCGGCTGAAATCAAGGGCGGCAAGATTGATTTCGACCGGGTGATCGCTACACCGGATTCGATGCGTGTCGTCGGCCAACTGGGTCAGATTCTCGGTCCGCGCGGACTGATGCCGAATCCGAAAGTCGGTACGGTGACCCAGGATGTAGCCGTTGCGGTCAAGAACGCCAAGGCGGGCCAGGTGCAATACCGGACGGACAAGGGCGGTATCGTGCATACCACGATTGGACGCGCGTCCTTTGAAATCGAACAACTGGAACAGAACCTCAAGGCATTGATCGAGGCGCTGGTCAAGGCAAAACCGGCTAGTTCGAAGGGGCAATATCTGCGCAAGATCGCCGTTTCCAGCACCATGGGACCGGGCGTGCGCGTCGATGCCTCCTCGCTGTAACAAGTAATTGAAGTCGTTTAAACCGACTTCGGAAGTACTTTGGGCTGCCGGAAACGTTTTTTCCGGCAGATCGTCAAAGACCGCAGGCGCCGCGAAGTGTAGTTCGACGAACGGCTTAATTGAATTTCAGCCTGCGCAGACGGTGAGCCCGAACAGGATTTTCGGTATCGTGAAGCGATGCCGATGTTCTTGATAAAGGTCGCCGTGGGTGCGGTACGCCTTAATGGTGTGCCGTGTGATGAACGAGATGGAGAAAGGACCCATGGGTCTCAATCTTGATGACAAAAAAGCTGTAGTGGCCGAAGTTTCAGCACAAGTGGCTACCGCGCAGACGATTGTCGTGGCCGAGTACAAAGGGATCGAGGTGGTTAAACTCACCAAGCTCCGGGCTCAGGCGCGCAAATCCGGCGTGTACCTGCGGGTGCTGAAGAATACGCTGGTGCGCCGTGCCGTTTCCGGTAGTCCGTTCGAAAGTTTGGCTGCGCACATGTCGGGTCCGTTGATTTATGGCATTTCCCAGGATCCGGTGGCTGCCGCGAAGGTGTTGAATGATTTCGCGAAAGCTAACGATAAAATGGTTCTGAAGGCGGGCTCTTACGCTGGCAAAGTGTTGGACAAGGCAGGTGTCCAGGAGTTGGCGGCAATACCGAGCCGCGAGGAACTGCTGGCCAAACTGCTGGGCGTGATGAAAGCGCCAGTGTCCGGTTTCGCCGTTGCGCTGGGCGCTTTGGCCAAGCAGCGTGAAGAAGCCTCCGCGTGAGATGCCGTTACTGACGGTCAAACCTATCCAATTCTGAATATTCCGATTTTAGGAGCAAGCAATCATGGCGATTACCAAAGAAGACATCCTTGAAGCCGTTGGCAACATGACGGTGATGGATCTGAACGATCTGGTCAAGGCATTTGAAGAGAAATTTGGCGTTTCCGCCGCCGCTCTGGCTGTCGCCGGACCGGCGGCTGCGGGCGCCGCAGCGGTGGTTGAAGAGCAAACCGAGTTTACGGTCATACTGACTTCTTTTGGCGAGAAGAAAGTGGACGTCATCAAGGTCGTTCGCGCGGCGACAGGCCTCGGTCTGAAAGAAGCCAAGGATCTCGTCGACGGCGCTCCGAAGCCCGTCAAGGAAGGGATTGCCAAGGCTGATGCCGAAGCGCTCAAGAAGCAGCTCGAGGACGCTGGTGCCAAAGTCGAAGTCAAGTAATCCTGTTTTTATACGCAGGCTGGCAGCCTTCGGGCCGCCAGCCTTTTGTGCTTTCCGGAAACCGTAGATTTTGTTTCTGCCATATAAATCCCTAACACGTAGCGCATAAACGCAAGCACGTACGGTGGAGAATGCGCTGCCGTTCGTTTTTTCGTTTGTCCGTTGCAATCGCTCCGGGTAGCCGGCTCGGAGTGAATATGCTGGTGGACTGTGCCTTCTGAGCCCGGAGCGACCATGACCTACTCCTACACCGAAAAAAAACGTATCCGCAAAAGCTTCGCCAAGCGCGCCAGCGTGCTTGACGTTCCTTTTTTGCTGGCAACACAACTGGAATCCTTTACATCGTTCCTCCAGTCGGAAGTTCCTCCCGCGCAGCGAAAAAGCCAGGGCTTGCAGGCTGCTTTTGGCTCGATTTTTCCGATCGTCAGCCACAGTGGTAATGCACGCCTTGAGTTCGTCAGTTATGCGCTCGCCGAACCGGCATTCGATGTCAAGGAATGCCAGCAACGCGGCCTGACTTTCGCCTCGGCTTTGCGTGCCAAGGTTCGCCTGGTCATCCTTGATCGGGAGTCCCTGGACACCATCAAGGAGGTCAAGGAGCAGGAAGTTTACATGGGCGAGATTCCGCTCATGACAAACACGGGCTCGTTCGTCATCAACGGTACGGAGCGCGTCATTGTCTCGCAGTTGCACCGTTCTCCGGGCGTTTTCTTTGAGCATGATCGCGGTAAGACGCACAGTTCGGGCAAGTTGTTGTTTTCGGCGCGGGTGATTCCCTATCGCGGTTCGTGGCTGGATTTTGAGTTCGATCCGAAGGATATTTTGTTTTTCCGTGTCGACCGCCGTCGCAAGATGCCGGTCACGATCTTGCTCAAGGCCATCGGGCTGACGCCGGAACAGATTCTCCGCGAGTTTTTCGATTTTGATACCTTCGAAATCAGCAAGAATGGGATTGAGTTCCATCTGGTACCCGAACGTCTGCGCGGGGAAGTGGCGCGTTTTGACTTCTGCGATGCCAACGGAAAGGTGATTGTGGCCAAGGACAAGCGGATTACGGCCAGGCACATTCGCGAGCTTGATGCGGCAGACGTCAAAAAGATCGCGGTTCTCGACGATTTTGTCATCGGCCGCATTGTGGCGCAGAACATCGTGGACAAGAACACGGGCGAGATTATCGCCAACGCCAACGATGAAATCACCGAGACTCTGTTGGCCAAGCTGATCGAGGCAGGCATTGATACCTTGCAGACCTTGTATACCAATGACCTGGACCGTGGAGCTTTCATTTCCCAGACTTTGAGGACAGACGAAACAGCTTCCAAGCAGGCTGCGCGTGTTGCCATCTACCGAATGATGCGTCCCGGCGAACCGCCGACCGAGGAGGCCGTGGAAATCCTGTTCAACGGGCTGTTCTATTCGGATGAACGCTATGATCTGTCGGCGGTTGGACGGATGAAATTCAACCGTCGGGTGCTGCGCAAGGACGTGGTTGAGCACAAGGTCATGGTCAAGCAGGCGCCGGCAAAGCGTGACGCCATCGTCAGCGCTATCATCGAGTCCGCTGGCGGGAGTCCTGAAGCGGTTGACCTTCTGTTGAGCGAGTTGAAGTACGGAATGCGCCCCGTGGCGGAGAATCTGACCGAAGATGAGGCTGGCTCGCTCCTGAAGAAACTTCGTGATCTTGGTGTCAATGGCGAGATGCGCGATCAGTTGACGCTTTCACCCAGGGATATCGTTGAAGTCATCAAGATTCTCGTTGATTTGCGCAACGGTCGCGGTGAAATCGACGATATTGATCATTTGGGCAATCGGCGTGTCCGTTCCGTTGGCGAGTTGGCCGAGAACCAGTTTCGCGCGGGCCTGGTGCGTGTCGAGCGCGCGGTCAAAGAGCGCCTGTCGCAGGCCGAATCGGACAACCTGATGCCGCACGACCTGATCAACGCCAAGCCGATCAGCGCCGCGGTCAAGGAGTTTTTTGGATCGAGCCAACTCTCGCAGTTCATGGACCAGACCAACCCGCTTTCGGAAATTACGCACAAGCGTCGGGTTTCCGCACTTGGGCCGGGTGGCTTGACCCGCGAACGCGCCGGTTTCGAGGTGCGCGATGTCCATCCGACGCACTATGGCCGGGTTTGTCCGATCGAAACGCCGGAAGGTCCGAACATTGGCCTGATCAACTCGCTGGCGCTGTTTGCCCGCACCAACGAATATGGTTTCCTGGAGACCGCCTATCGCAAGGTGGTCGATGGAAAAGTGACCGATCAGATCGAGTATCTGTCCGCTATCGAGGAAGGAAACTATATCGTCGCCCAGGCCAATGCCGTTTTGGGGGCGAACGGGGAATTGCTTGACGAATTGGTGACTTGTCGCGAAAAAGGCGAAACCATTCTGGCGGAACCGCAGCGTGTGAATTACATGGACGTGGCGCCCGGCCAGATCGTTTCGGTGGCGGCTTCGCTGATTCCCTTCCTGGAACACGACGATGCCAACCGGGCGCTGATGGGCGCCAACATGCAACGTCAGGCTGTTCCCTGCCTGCGTCCGGAGAAGCCCGTCGTGGGTACCGGCATCGAGCGGACGGTGGCCGTCGACTCGGGTACCGCGGTGCAAGCCTTGCGCGGCGGCAAGGTCGATTATGTCGATGCGTCACGCATCGTGGTCCGGGTCAACGATGAAGAAACGATTCCGGGCGAAGTGGGTGTCGATATTTACAATCTGGTGAAGTACACCCGTTCGAACCAGAACACCAATATCAACCAGCGACCACTGGTTAATATCGGCGACATTATCGCCAAGGGCGATGTGGTGGCGGACGGCGCGTCGACCGACAAAGGCGAATTGGCGCTCGGCCAGAACATACTGATGGCGTTCATGACCTGGAACGGCTACAACTTCGAGGACTCGATCCTGATTTCCGAACGGGTCGTCGCCGAGGATCGATTCACTTCGATTCACATCGAGGAACTGACCGTTGTCGCGCGCGATACCAAACTGGGGCCGGAGGAAATCACCCGCGACATTGCGTCGCTGGGCGAAGCGCAGCTCTCACGGCTCGATGAGTCGGGCATCGTCTACATCGGCGCGGAAGTCGACGCTGGCGACGTGCTCGTCGGCAAGGTAACGCCCAAGGGCGAAACTCAGTTGACCCCCGAAGAAAAATTGTTGCGCGCGATTTTCGGCGAGAAAGCTTCTGATGTGAAAGATACCTCGCTGCGTGTTTCGTCGGGTATCGCCGGAACCGTCATTGATGTACAGGTCTTTACCCGCGAAGGTATCGAGCGCGACAAGCGCGCGCAATCGATCATCGACGATCATCTGCGCGGTTACAAACTCGATCTGGCCGACCAGTTGCGCATTGTCGAGCGTGATGCGTTTGCTCGCGTCGAGCGCCTTATTCTGGGCAAGAAGGCCAACGGGGGGCCGAAGCGCCTCGCCAAAGGATCGGAGATTACCCGCGAATACCTTGGCGGAATCGACCCGCACCATTGGTTTGATATCCGCATGGCCGATGAGGATGTGGCGCAACAGCTCGAATCCCTGCGCGAGGGGCTGGAACAGACACGTAAGGATTTCGACGCGGCCTTTGAGGAAAAACGCAAGAAGCTGACGCAAGGCGACGAACTGCCGCCGGGCGTGCAAAAAATGGTCAAGGTTTATGTTGCGGTCAAACGCCGCTTGCAGTCAGGCGACAAGATGGCGGGCCGTCACGGAAACAAGGGCGTCGTCTCGCGGATTGTTCCGGTTGAGGACATGCCGTACATGGCCGATGGCCGACCGGTTGATATCGTACTAAATCCCTTGGGTGTTCCGTCGCGGATGAACGTCGGCCAGGTGCTGGAAGTGCATCTCGGACTGGCGGCCAAAGGTCTTGGTTCCAGGATCGGTGAAATGCTCCGTCGCGAGGCCAACGTCAAGGAACTGCGTGAGTTTCTCGACAAGGTGTACAACAGTAACGGCAAGTCGGAAAACCTTGACGAGCTCAACGATCAGGAAATTGTCGAAATGGCGGGTAATCTGGAAGCGGGCGTGCCATTTGCCACACCGGTTTTCGATGGCGCCCATGAAGAGGAGATCAAAGCCATGCTCCGTCTGGCGCAAATGCCTGAATCCGGCCAGATGACCTTGTACGACGGTCGCACCGGTGAGCCTTTCGAGCGTCAGGTGACGGTGGGATACATGCACATGCTCAAACTGCATCACCTGGTCGACGACAAGATGCACGCGCGTTCGACAGGGCCGTACTCGCTGGTGACACAGCAGCCGCTGGGCGGCAAGGCGCAATTCGGCGGGCAGCGTTTTGGCGAAATGGAAGTCTGGGCGCTTGAAGCCTATGGCGCATCCTATATTTTGCAAGAGATGCTGACGGTCAAATCGGACGATGTGAACGGCCGGACCAAGGTATACGAAAACATCGTCAAGGGTGACCACAAGATCGACGCGGGCATGCCGGAGTCGTTCAACGTGCTGGTCAAGGAAATTCGTTCTCTGGCGATCGATATTGATCTCGAACGTTATTGAGCGCGTTCGATAATCGGTACAACAAGTGAACGAAGTGGCCAAGTGACGGTAGTTCCCGGCGATTGGCCGGGGCTGGAGCAAATGGGGTTCTCCCCGAACGGAGCGTAAGAATGAAAGCACTGCTTGATTTGTTTAAACAGGTAACGCAGGAAGAACAATTTGATGCGATTACCATCGGTTTGGCCTCTCCGGACAAGATCCGTTCGTGGTCCTATGGCGAAGTCAAAAAGCCGGAAACAATCAACTACCGTACCTTCAAGCCGGAACGCGACGGCCTGTTCTGCGCCAAGATTTTCGGGCCGATCAAGGATTACGAGTGTTTGTGCGGAAAATACAAGCGCTTGAAGCATCGAGGCGTGATCTGTGAAAAATGCGGCGTCGAGGTGACGCTCTCGAAAGTGCGCCGTGAACGCATGGCGCACATCGAACTCGCCACGCCGGTAGCGCATATCTGGTTCCTCAAGAGTCTGCCGAGTCGTCTTGGCATGGTCCTGGACATGACCTTGCGCGACATCGAACGGGTGCTTTATTTTGAAGCTTTCGTTGTTTGCGATCCTGGCATGACGCCGCTGACCAGCGGGCAACTGCTGACCGAGGACGACTACCTGGCCAAGGTTGAAGAGTACGGCGACGATTTCCATGCGGCCATGGGAGCGGAAGGCATCCGCGAATTGCTGTGCGCGATCGATCTCAATGCCGAGGCCGAGACCTTGCGCGCGGAGCTGGAAACGACGACATCGGAAACGAAGAGCAAAAAGTTTTCGAAGCGCTTGAAGATTCTCGAAGGATTCCAGAAGTCGGGCATCAAGCCGGAATGGATGATCCTCGAAGTGTTGCCGGTCTTGCCGCCGGATTTGCGTCCACTGGTGCCGCTCGACGGGGGACGTTTCGCCACTTCCGATCTGAACGATCTGTATCGCCGCGTCATCAACCGTAATAACCGGCTGAAACGCCTGCTGGAACTGAAAGCGCCGGAAATCATCGTGCGCAATGAAAAACGCATGTTGCAGGAAGCGGTTGATTCGCTGCTCGACAACGGTCGGCGCGGCAAGGCCATGACCGGCGCCAACAAGCGTCCGCTGAAATCGCTGGCCGACATGATCAAGGGCAAGGGAGGGCGTTTCCGCCAGAACCTGCTGGGTAAACGCGTCGACTATTCGGGCCGTTCGGTTATCGTTGTCGGCCCGCAGTTGAAGCTGCACCAGTGCGGCCTACCGAAGCTGATGGCGCTTGAATTGTTCAAGCCCTTCATCTTCAACCGCCTGGAAATCATGGGTCTGGCAACCACCATCAAGCAGGCCAAAAAGATGGTCGAGATGCAGGAGCCGGTAGTTTGGGACATTCTCGAAGAAGTCATCCGCGAGCATCCGATCATGCTCAACCGCGCGCCGACGCTGCACCGCCTTGGCATTCAGGCTTTCGAGCCGACACTGATCGAAGGCAAGGCCATCCAGTTGCATCCCTTGGTCTGCGCCGCGTTCAATGCCGACTTTGACGGTGACCAGATGGCTGTTCACGTGCCCCTGTCGCTGGAAGCGCAGATGGAAGCGCGCACGCTGATGCTGGCCTCGAACAATGTGCTTTCCCCGGCCAACGGCGATCCGATCATCGTGCCCTCGCAAGACATCGTGCTGGGCCTGTACTATGCCACGCGCGAACGCATCAACGGCAAGGGCGAAGGAATGATCTTCTCCGATCTGGCCGAAATCACTCGTGCCTTGCACGCTGGCGAGCTTGAACTGCATTCCAAAATTTCGGTGCGTATCCGTGAATACGTGAAGAACAGCAACGGTGGCTGGGACGAAAAACTGACGCGTTACAACACGACCGCCGGGCGAGCCTTGCTTTCGGAAATCCTGCCAAAGGGACTGCCGTTCAGCGTAATCGACAAGTCGCTCAAAAAGAAAGAGATTTCCAAGCTGATCAACATTTCTTTCCGCCAATGCGGGCTGAAAGAGACGGTGGTTTTCGCCGACAAGCTGATGCAGAATGGTTATCGTCTGGCGACGAGTGCGGGTATCTCCATCTGTTCGGACGACATGCTGGTTCCGGGGCAGAAAGGCGAGATCATCGCTGCTTCGGAGAAAGAGGTCAAAGAGATCGAGAACCAATATACCAATGGTCTCGTAACCAACGGCGAGCGGTACAACAAGGTGGTTGACATCTGGGGTCGCACCGGCGATCAGGTGGCGCGGGTGATGATGGAGCAACTGGGCCGCGAGGAAGTCGTCGACCGGTACGGTAAAAAAGTCAAGCAGGAGTCATTTAATTCCATCTACATGATGGCCGACTCCGGTGCTCGTGGATCGGCGGCCCAGATCCGCCAACTGGCGGGTATGCGGGGATTGATGGCCAAGCCGGACGGTTCAATTATCGAGACGCCGATCACGACGAACTTCCGCGAAGGCCTGAATGTTCTGCAGTACTTCATTTCGACGCACGGCGCGCGCAAGGGCTTGGCGGATACCGCCCTGAAGACGGCCAACTCGGGATATCTGACGCGCCGTCTGGTAGACGTTACTCAGGATCTTGTTGTTACCGAAGAGGATTGCGGCACGATGAACGGCGTGACGATGAAGGCGCTGATTGAGGGGGGGGAAGTCATCGAACCCTTGCGCGAACGCATTCTCGGACGCGTTAACGTCAACGACGTGATTCATCCTGAAACCAATGAGACGGTGATCGAAGCGGGAACACTGATCAATGAAGACCTGTGCGATCTCATTGATCAGCTCGGGATCGACGAAGTGAAAGTGCGTACCCCGCTGACCTGCGAAACCCGCTATGGACTTTGTGCCAAATGTTATGGTCGCGATCTTGGTCGTGGCGCTTTGGTCAATGTCGGCGAGGCGGTGGGTGTTATCGCGGCGCAGTCGATCGGCGAGCCAGGAACCCAGCTCACCATGCGTACTTTCCACGTCGGTGGCGCCGCTTCACGCGCCGCCGTGGCGAGCCATGTCGAAACCAAGAGCGCCGGGGTCGCGAGGTTTACGGCTTCGATGCGTTATGTGACCAGCGCCAAGGGCGAGAAGATCGTCATCACTCGTTCCGGTGAAGTCATTATTACCGACGACAATGGCCGTGAGCGCGAAAAGCATAAAGTTCCTTACGGATCGACCTTACAGGTGACCGACAGCCAGCAGGTCAAGGCCGGCACCAAGTTGGCGACATGGGATCCGCATACCCGTCCGATCATTGCCGAGTATTCGGGACAGGTAAAATTCGAAAACGTCGAGGAGGGCGTGACCGTCGCCAAGCAGATCGATGAAGTCACGGGCTTATCGACTTTGGTCGTGATCGATCCCAAGCGCGGTGGCAAGACGCAAACCAAGGGACTGCGACCTCAGGTCAGACTGTTCGACGCTGGCGGTGAAGAGGTGCGCATGCATGGCAGTGACCATCCGGTGACGATTACCTTCCAGGTGGGCGCGATCATCACCGTGCTTGACGGGCAGGAGATTTCGGTTGGCGACGTTCTGGCGCGTCTGCCGCAGGAATCGGCTAAAACCCGCGACATCACCGGGGGCTTGCCGCGCGTTGCCGAATTGTTCGAAGCGCGCACCCCGAAGGATGCCGGTATGCTGGCCGAATTCACTGGGACCGTTTCATTCGGCAAGGATACCAAGGGTAAGCAACGTCTGGTGATTACCGATCTTGAAGGTATTCCGCACGAGTATCTGATTTCGAAGGACAAGCATGTTCTGGTGCACGATGGTCAAGTGGTCAACAAAGGCGAAATGATTGTCGATGGCGCGCCCGATCCGCATGACATCCTGCGCTTGCAGGGGGCGGAAGCGCTGGCGGTTTATATCACGGACGAAGTCCAGGACGTGTACCGTTTGCAGGGTGTGAAGATCAACGACAAGCACATCGAGGTCATCGTCCGTCAGATGTTGCGCCGCGTTACTGTGATCGATCCGGGCGACACCAAGTTCATACGCGGCGAGCAAGTCGAAAAGGCGCATTTGTTTGACGAAAACGACCGGATTACCCCGGAAGGAAAGCTGCCGGCGACGTACGAACCGGTTCTGCTCGGCATCACCAAGGCTTCGTTGTCAACCGATTCGTTTATCTCGGCGGCATCGTTCCAGGAAACCACGCGAGTGCTGACCGAGGCGGCGATCATGGGTAAGCGTGACGAACTGCGCGGTCTCAAGGAAAACGTCATCGTTGGACGCCTGATTCCGGCGGGGACGGGTCTGGCGTATCACCGCATGCGCAAGGACAACGCTACGGGGATTGATCTGGCGGCCGATCACGAGATCAGCAATGAATCTCCCGTGGTGGTGAACTTGGCGGAAACTGTGAGCGCGGAAAGGTCGGCAAATAATGATGAAGGCGATATTGCTAGTTGACTTGAGTAGTGCTTGGCTTTAGAATCTTCGGTTCTTTGTCAGCGTGCGCTAATCATTGCGCACGCTTGTAATAAAATCGCCAAGGCCGAAATATAGAGCCTTGGTTTTTTTGCAGTAGCCGCTTGAGAAGATGCGGGAACTGCAGGAGTTTAGGGATTTAGATATGCCGACCATTAATCAGCTTGTTCGTAAACCCCGCGAAGCGGTGCGTGCCAAGAGCAAAGTCCCGGCGTTGGAAAACTGCCCGCAGAAGCGTGGTGTCTGTACACGTGTCTATACCACGACGCCGAAAAAGCCGAATTCGGCTTTGCGTAAGGTATGTAAAGTGCGGCTGACCAATAGTTTCGAGGTTATCTCGTATATTGGTGGCGAAGGGCACAATCTTCAGGAACACTCGGTGGTGCTGATTCGCGGCGGCCGGGTGAAGGATTTGCCCGGTGTTCGTTACCACACCGTGCGCGGTTCGCTGGATACGCAGGGCGTCAAGGATCGCAAGCAAAGTCGTTCGAAGTACGGTACGAAGCGTCCTAAAGCGGCTTGATTTTGAGTTGATTGCCGCTTAAGTAAGTGACTGCCTGATGGGTAGTCGGGTGGGGTCGGCAAGAGTCGTGCCCCTCAACTGAATTGTTATTTGAAAGGTTGTTCTTCCATGCCACGTCGTCGCGAAGTTCCGAAGCGCGATATTCTGCCGGATCCCAAATTCGGTAATATCGAAGTGTCCAAGTTTGTCAATACCATCATGATGAGCGGTAAAAAGTCTGTTGCCGAGCGTATCGTGTATGGCGCTTTTGACATTATTTCCGCCAAGGATGGCAAGGATCCGCTCGAAGTTTTCGGTCTGGCGATGAACAATGTCAAGCCGCTTGTCGAAGTCAAGAGTCGTCGTGTCGGTGGCGCCAACTACCAGGTTCCGGTCGAGGTTCGTCCGAATCGTCGCATGGCGTTGGCCATGCGCTGGTTGCGCGAGTCGGCGCGTAAACGTTCCGAGAAATCGATGGATCAGCGTTTGGCTGCGGAAATGCTTGATGCGGCCGAGAATCGTGGCAGCGCGGTCAAAAAGCGTGATGAAGTTCATCGCATGGCGGATGCCAACAAAGCTTTCGCCCATTTCCGTTTCTAATGTTGTGAATGTTTCAAATGGCCGGCGATGAATATCGTCGCCGGTGGACGTTCTTTATCAATAAGGCTTAAACGTGGCACGCAAAACCCCCATCGAGCGTTACCGTAATATTGGCATCAGCGCTCATATTGACGCCGGCAAGACAACCACGACCGAGCGTATCCTCTATTACACTGGCGTCAATCACAAAATTGGTGAAGTTCATGACGGCGCGGCCACCATGGACTGGATGGAGCAGGAACAAGAGCGTGGCATCACCATTACTTCAGCGGCGACAACCTGCTTCTGGAAGGGAATGGACGTACAGTTTCCAGAACATCGTTTCAATATCATCGATACACCGGGACACGTGGACTTCACCATCGAGGTTGAGCGCTCCATGCGTGTGCTCGATGGGGCCTGCATGGTCTATTGCGCGGTTGGTGGCGTGCAGCCGCAATCGGAAACTGTCTGGCGGCAAGCCAACAAATACGGTGTTCCGCGTCTGGCCTTCGTGAACAAAATGGATCGTCAGGGGGCTGATTTCTTCAAGGTCGTCGAGCAGATGCAGACGCGCCTGAAAGCGAATCCCATTCCCATCGTCATTCCGATCGGCAAGGAAGAACATTTCACCGGCGTCGTCGATCTGGTCAAAATGAAAGCCATCATCTGGGACGAGGCTTCGCAGGGGATGAAGTTCGAGTATAAGGAGATCCCGTCGGATCTGCAGGCGCTTGCCGAGGAATGGCGGGGCAAGATGCTCGAATCGGCGGCCGAGGCGAGTGAAGACCTGATGGACAAATACCTCGAATCGGGCGATTTGAGCGAGGCGGAGATCATCAAGGGACTGCGCGCGCGTACGCTTTCCTGCGAAATCCAGCCGATGTTGTGCGGAACGGCGTTCAAGAACAAGGGCGTTCAACGAATGCTGGATGCGGTCATCGAGCTTTTACCGTCGCCGGTTGATATTCCGCCGGTCGAGGGCGAAAACGAACGCGGCAAGATCGAGTCGCGCGAAGCGTCTGATTCCGCCAAATTCTCGGCGCTGGCATTCAAGCTGATGACCGACCCCTATGTCGGCCAGTTGACCTTTATCCGTGTTTATTCCGGAGTATTGCATTCGGGCGACACCATCTATAACCCGGTCAAGGGGGGCAAGGAGCGGATCGGGCGTTTGCTGCAGATGCATGCCAACAACCGCGAGGAAATCAAGGAAGTGCTCGCGGGCGACATTGCCGCGTGTGTCGGTTTGAAAGAGGTGACGACGGGAGAAACCCTGTGTGATCCCACATCGCCGATCACCCTTGAACGCATGGAATTTCCCGAGCCTGTCATTCATATTGCCGTCGAGCCCAAGACCAAGGGCGATCAGGAAAAAATGGGCATCGCTCTGGGGCGTTTGGCTCAAGAGGATCCGTCCTTCCGTGTGCGCAGCGACGAGGAATCCGGTCAGACCATCATTTCCGGCATGGGCGAACTGCACCTCGAAATCATCGTGGATCGCATGAAACGCGAGTTCGGAGTAGATGCCAACGTGGGCGCGCCGCAGGTCGCCTATCGCGAATGCATCAAGAAAACGGTTGAACAGGAAGGAAAATTCGTCAAGCAATCCGGTGGCCGTGGTCAGTATGGCCATGTATGGCTCAAACTTGAACCGAATGAAGTCGGAAAAGGTTATGAGTTTGTCGACGCGATCAAGGGCGGCACGGTTCCGCGTGAATATATTCCGGCAGTGAACAAGGGATTGCAGGATTCAGTCAGGAGTGGTGTTCTTGCTGGATTCCCGGTGGTCGATATCAAGTTCACTCTTTTCGACGGTTCGTATCACGACGTGGATTCCAACGAAAATGCCTTCCGCATGGCGGCGTCGATGGCCTTCAAGGAAGGAATGAAAAAGGCGTCGCCTACCTTGCTGGAACCAATGATGTCCGTCGAGGTCGAGACGCCAGAGGAATATATGGGTAATATCATGGGCGATCTATCCAGCCGTCGCGGCATCGTTCATGGCATGGGAGATCTTCCAGGCGGCATCAAGGCCATCAAGGCCGAGGTTCCATTGGCCGAGATGTTCGGCTATTCCACCACAGTGCGCTCGCTCTCTCAGGGACGTGCGACCTATTCGATGGAATTCAAGCATTATGTCGAGGCGCCGAAAAACGTCGCCGAGGCCGTTATCAACAAGAAGTAATATACATACAGGTTTCGAGGATATTTAAATGGCGAAGGCAAAATTTGAGCGAACGAAGCCGCACGTAAACGTGGGGACGATAGGTCACGTAGACCATGGGAAGACGACGTTGACGGCGGCGATCACGATGATTCTGTCGAAGAAATTCGGAGGCGAAGCGAAAGCGTACGATCAGATTGACGCGGCGCCGGAAGAAAAGGCGCGCGGGATCACGATCAACACGGCGCACGTCGAATACGAGACGGCCAACCGTCACTATGCGCACGTTGACTGTCCGGGGCACGCCGACTACGTGAAAAACATGATCACGGGCGCGGCGCAGATGGACGGAGCGATCCTGGTCGTCTCGGCGGCCGACGGACCGATGCCGCAGACACGCGAACACATCCTGCTCGCACGGCAAGTGGGCGTTCCCTACATCATCGTCTACATGAACAAATGCGACATGGTCGACGACGCCGAGCTGCTCGAACTCGTTGAAATGGAAGTGAGAGAACTCCTCTCCAAATACGACTTCCCCGGCGACGACATCCCCATCATCAAAGGCTCGGCGCTCAAAGCCATGAATGGCGACACGGACGAAATGGGCGAAGGCTCCGTCCTGGCGCTGGCCGATGCGCTCGACAGCTACATCCCGACCCCCGAACGCGTGATAGACAAACCCTTCCTGCTCCCGATCGAAGACGTCTTCACGATTTCCGGACGAGGCACGGTCGTCACCGGTCGTGTCGAACGAGGCATCATCAAAGTCGGCGAAGAAATTGAAATCGTCGGCATCCGGCCCACGCTCAAGACCGTCTGCACCGGCGTCGAAATGTTCCGCAAACTGCTCGACCAGGGACAAGCCGGAGACAACGTTGGCGTTCTCCTGCGCGGCACCAAACGGGAAGATGTCGAACGAGGCCAGGTCGTTGCCAAGCCCGGCTCGATCACCCCGCACACCCACTTCGCAGGCGAAGTGTACGTCCTCTCGAAAGACGAAGGCGGACGGCACACCCCGTTCTTCAACAACTACCGTCCGCAGTTCTACTTCCGGACGACGGACGTCACAGGAGCGATCACGCTACCGGAAGGAACGGAAATGGTGATGCCTGGAGACAACGTGCAGATGATCGTGAAACTGATCTGCCCGATTGCGATGGAAGACGGACTGCGATTCGCCATCCGTGAAGGCGGTCGGACCGTCGGTGCCGGTGTCGTCGCTAAAATTATTGAGTAATAATTGACCCTCTGGGCGGGTTTTTCCCGCTCGGGCGCTCTTTGGAATCGAGAAAATGCAAAATCAGAAAATTCGCATCCGGCTTAAGGCCTTCGATTATCGCCTCATTGATCGCTCCGCCCAGGAGATCGTCGAGACGGCCAAACGTACGGGTGCTGTCGTGCGCGGGCCTGTCCCGTTGCCAACACGCGTTCAGCGTTTTGACGTGTTGCGTTCACCGCACGTCAACAAGACATCGCGTGACCAGTTTGAAATTCGCACTCATCTGCGTTTGATGGACATCATCGATCCGACGGACAAGACGGTCGATGCGCTGATGAAGCTGGATCTCCCCGCGGGCGTCGATGTAGAAATTAAGTTGCAGTAAGCGTTTCAAAGCGGCTATAATGGTCGACTTTCATCGGGTAGCATCTAATGATGCTACTTGTTTTGTGTTTGTTTTGTGCTCGCCGGCCAATCGTAGCCGGCAAGAGGAGAATAACCATGACTCTAGGCCTTGTCGGGCGCAAGGTCGGCATGACGCGTATTTTCACCGAGGACGGTTTGTCCGTTCCGGTGACCGTACTCGATGTGTCGGACAATCGTGTTGCCCAGATAAAAACGCCTGAAAGCGACGGCTATACGGCCGTACAGATCGCTTTCGGCAAGCGTCGTGCCTCTCGTGTCAATAAGTCCCTTGCGGGGCATCTCGCCAAAGCGGGTGTTGAAGCGGGTACGGTGCTCAGGGAATTCACCGTTTCCTCCGAGGATCTTGCCAGCCTGAAACCAGGCGATCAGATTAGTGTTGCTATTTTTTCCGTCGGCCAGAAGGTTGACGTGACCGGGCAGACGATCGGCAAGGGCTTTGCTGGTGGTATCAAACGCCACCATTTCTCCTCGCAGCGCGCTTCGCATGGTAACTCCGTGTCACATAAGGCTCCCGGTTCCATCGGCATGAATCAGGATCCCGGTCGTGTCTTCCCAGGTAAGCGCATGTCTGGCCATCTGGGCGATGCAAAGCGTACGCAGCAGAATCTCGAAGTCATTCGCGTTGACGTAGATCGTCAGCTATTGTTGGTCAAGGGCGCGGTTCCCGGCTCCAAGGGATCGGATCTGGTCGTGCACCCGGCCGTCAAGGCGGAGGCATAATGGAACTCAAGCTGATTAACGAGCAGGGCCAGGAGGCCAGTCGCCTGCAAGCGTCGGACGTATTGTTCGGACGTGAATACAACGAGGCGCTGATTCATCAGGTCGTGGTGGCCTATCAAGCCAACGCGCGTAGCGGAAATCGCGCTCAAAAAGATCGTGGGCAAGTCAAGCATACGACGGCCAAACCTTTTCGCCAAAAAGGAACCGGCCGCGCGCGCGCCGGTATGTCCTCTTCACCGTTGTGGCGTGGGGGTGGCCGGATTTTCCCGAATTCGCCCGATGAAAACTTCAGCCAGAAGCTGAACAAGAAGATGTACCGGGCCGGTATTGCGTCGATTCTGTCGCAGCTTGTTCGCGAGGATCGTCTGGCCGTGGTCGATAGTATTGCCGTGGATGCTCCCAAGACCAAATTGTTCGCGCAGAAAATCAAGGGCATGGGCTATGACAGCGTGTTGGTAATTACCGACAGCCTCGACGAAAACGTCTTCCTTGCTTCCCGCAATCTGCCCAATGTGCTGGTGCTCGAAGTCAATGAGACCGATCCCGTGTCTTTGATCCGTTTCTCCAAGGTATTGATGACGAAGAGCGCGGTCGCCAAGTTTGAGGAGATTCTGGGATGAATCAACAGCGTTTGATGCAAGTGTTGCTTGCGCCTCAGATTTCTGAGAAGGCGACTTACGTCGCGGATAAGAATGAACAAGTGATTTTCCGCGTGGTTCCGGATGCGACCAAGCCGGAAATAAAAGCGGCTGTGGAATTGCTGTTCAAGGTTTCTGTCGAATCGGTGCAGATTTCCAACGTCAAGAGCAAACAAAAGCGGTCTGGGCGTCGTCTGGGAATCCGGAAAGGCTGGAAAAAGGCGTTCGTGAACTTGAAGCCGGGGCAGGAAATCAATTTCGTTGATGGAGGAGCCGCATAATGGCGCTCGTCAAAGTCAAACCGACCTCACCCGGACGTCGTTCCGTCGTCAAGGTCGTTAATCCGGATTTGTATAAAGGCGCTCCCTACACAAACTTGCTTGAGTCGCAATCCAAAAATGCCGGACGCAACAATAACGGTCGCATAACCATCCGCCATCAGGGCGGTGGGCATAAGCAGCATTATCGTTTGATCGATTTCAAGCGCAACAAGGACGGCATTCCGGCAAAAGTCGAGAGGATTGAATACGATCCGAATCGGACAGCGAATATTGCGTTGTTGTGCTATGCCGACGGCGAGCGTCGTTACGTCATCGCTCCGAAAGGGCTCAGCGTTGGTCAACAAGTGCTCAGTGGATCCGAAGCGCCGATCAAGCCGGGAAATACCCTGCCGATCCGCAATATTCCCGTAGGCACCACGATCCATTGTGTTGAAATGATTCCGGGCAAGGGCGCGCAGTTGGCGCGCTCGGCGGGAACGTCTGCTCAGTTGTTGGCGCGGGAAGGTGTTTATGCTCAGCTCAGGTTGCGTTCGGGTGAAATCCGGCGTGTCCATGTTGAATGCCGCGCCACTATTGGCGAAGTAGGCAACGAAGAACACAGCTTGCGCTCCATAGGCAAGGCTGGAGCAAACCGCTGGCGCGGCATTCGTCCGACGGTTCGCGGTGTGGTCATGAATCCGGTCGACCATCCGCATGGTGGCGGTGAAGGCAGAACCGCCTCCGGTATGCCTCAGGTCAGCCCGTGGGGTACGAAGACCAAGGGGTATCGTACACGCAGCAACAAGCGCACGACCTCCATGATTGTGCAGCGCCGTCATAAACGCTAAGGAATAGAGAACTATGGGACGTTCCATTAAAAAGGGCCCGTTTGTCGATGACCATTTGCTCAAAAAGGTCGAAGCGGTGCGCGCGACGAACGACAAGCGCCCGATCAAAACCTGGTCGCGTCGCTCCACGGTGTTGCCGGATTTTGTCGGATTGACTATTGCCGTGCATAACGGCAAGCAACACATTCCCGTGTATGTCACGGAAAACATGGTCGGCCACAAGCTTGGCGAATTCTCACTGACCCGCACTTTCCGGGGTCATACCGCCGGCAAGAAGGCGGCGGCGGCGAAGAAGTAAAGGAATGGATATGGAAACACGTGCTATTTTGCGCGGCGTGCGGCTTTCGGACCAGAAGGGTCGTTTGGTCGCCGACCAGATCCGCGGTTTGCCGGTTGACAAGGCGCTCAATATCTTGACGTTCAGTCCGAAAAAAGGGGCTGGAATTATCAAAAAGGTGCTTGAGTCAGCCATAGCAAATGCGGAACATAACGATGGCGCCGATATTGACGAGCTCAAGGTCAAAAGCATCTACGTGGAGAAGGGTATGGTGCTCAAGCGCTTTACTGCCAGAGCCAAGGGCCGTGGCAACCGGATTATCAAGCCGACCTGCCATATTTTCTTGACCGTCGGAGATTAAGGAAAAGAAATGGGACAAAAAATACATCCGACTGGTTTTCGTCTGGCAGTGACCCGCGATTGGTTGTCGCGCTGGTACGCGAATAGCAAGAACTTTCCCACGATGTTGAACGAGGACGTGCAAGTTCGTGACTACCTCAAGGAAAAGCTGAAGCATGCTTCCGTGGGTCGTGTTCTGATTGAGCGTCCCGCCAAGAACGCGCGAGTGACAGTATTCTCGGCGCGCCCTGGCGTGGTGATTGGTAAAAAGGGCGAGGAAATCGATCAGCTACGCACCGCGCTACAGAAAATCATGCGGGTTCCGGTGCATGTCAGTATCGAGGAAATTCGTAAGCCCGAGCTGGACGCGCAGTTGATCGCCGATTCCATCACCCAGCAGCTTGAAAAACGTATCATGTTCCGTCGCGCCATGAAGCGTGCGATGCAAAATGCGATGCGCCTGGGAGCCCAGGGGATCAAGATCATGAGTTCCGGACGCCTGAACGGAGCCGAAATCGCACGTCGTGAATGGTATCGTGAAGGTCGGGTACCCTTGCACACCTTGCGTGCCGACATCGATTATGCAACCTCCGAAGCACTGACTACATACGGCATTATTGGCGTCAAGGTGTGGGTCTTCAAGGGCGAAGTTTTGAATAGGGACGAGCAGCCCGAAGTGACTCCTCACGAGGTAGGGACAGGTGCGGAAGAACCGGCACGCAAGCCCCGGCGTGTTGCCAAGTCCGCCGGAGAGGGTGACCACAAGGGTGAAAAGGGTGACAAAGTCAGGCGTGTCGCTGGCAAGTCCAGAGAAGAAGGACAGGTTGTCGGCACTAATGCAGAACCCGCAGTCGAAACCAAGGCGCCGGCGAAACGAGTAAGAAAGGCAGGAACAACTGATGCTGCAACCAACTAGAAGAAAATACCGCAAGGAGCAGAAAGGCCGGAATACGGGACTTGCGACTCGCGGGACAAACGTGAGTTTCGGAGAATTCGGCCTTAAGGCGATTGGAAGAGGGCGTTTGACCGCGCGTCAGATCGAAGCGGCGCGGCGCGCGATGACTCGTCATATCAAGCGGGGCGGTCGGATCTGGATTCGCATTTTCCCGGATAAACCCATTTCGAAAAAGCCTGCGGAAGTCCGGATGGGTAACGGCAAGGGGAATCCCGAGTATTACGTGGCGGAAATTCAGCCGGGTAAAGTGTTGTACGAAATGGACGGCGTTGGAGAAGCCCTTGCGCGGGAAGCGTTCGCGCTGGCCGCTGCCAAATTGCCGATCCCGACGACTTTTGTGACCCGTCTTCTGGGGTGATTGAACATGAAAGCCAGTGAACTTAGAGCAAAAAGTGTCGACGAACTGAACAAGGAACTTCTGGATCTCCTGAAGGCGCAGTTCGGTTTGCGTATGCAGAAAGCCACACAGCAATTAAATAATCTGAGCCAGCTTGGCAAGGTTCGGCGTGATATTGCCCGTGTGCGTACTCTCCTCCGTGAAAAGGCCGTACAGCAATGAGTGAAGAAAAAAGCAAGCGCACCCTGATCGGGCGTGTTGTCAGTGACAAAATGGACAAGACCGTCACGGTTCTGGTCGAGCGTCGCGTCAAGCATCCGATGTATGACAAAATTATCGCGCGTTCCAGGAAATACCACGCGCATAATGACGGTAATCAGGCCAAAGCGGGCGATCTCGTGGAAATCCAGGAAGCCCGTCCCATCTCGAAGACGAAATCCTGGGCTGTGATCAAATTGCTTGAAAAAGCCGTGGCTATTTGAGAGTCAGGTATCGTTCAGGTATCAGATGTCAGGTATCAAAACCGAACGGTGGATTTTGGGGATACTGGGAGTGCTTGGCGTCCCGCCTGCAGGTTTAGTCGGCGTAGCCCGGATTAGCGAAGCGTAATCCGGGAGTTGTTCATCAAATAATTTCCGGCGCCGCTACTCATCACCGTCATTCCCGCGAAGGCGGGAATCCAGAAGGCGTACTTTCGGCGCAACGCGCCGCCATTCTTTGATTTGCAGCCATTCTGTCTGGAAAAAACGAACTGGATAAAGCACCGGAAACATTCGGCATAACAAGACGGGCTCGCGAAGCAGACTGTTGAGCAGGTGGCTTGCAAGCGCGTTTGGTTTTCATTGAGCTGGCGGGTAGCAGATGCTTTCGGTTTCTCGCCTTCGCGGGAATGACGAGGGATTGCGGGCGTCCCGGTATCAGGTATCAAAACAGAACGGTGGGTTTTGCCTGATACCAATTTGCGTTCGATGATATAGAGGCTACCCACCTGAATCTAAAGATAAAGCATGGAGATATCTCCATATTTATATTATTAACCCGGCAAATATATAGGGCATATATGTTATAATGTTGTCATGAAAAGAGAAGACGCCCGGAGTCTCAGCGTTGCTGAGCAAAGAGAGAAACGCAAGATTGCGTTGCGGATGAGATTAAA
>BNUC01000046.1 GCA_025997075.1 Betaproteobacteria bacterium
GGGTGATCTTGTCGCAGTTGGAGATGCACACCATGGCGTCGGCGCAATGGGCGTTGACCATGTATTCGACGGAATCGGCGATCAGATCGCGCGAGGGCAGCGAGTACAACATACCGTCGTGCCCCATGGCGATGCCGTCGTCGATGGCGATGGTGTTGAACTCCTTGGCGACCCCGCCAGCCGCTTCGATGGCTCCGGCCACCAGTTGGCCGAGATCCTTGAGGTGGACATGGCCGGGCACGAACTGCGTGAAGGAATTGACCACGGCAATGATGGGCTTGCCGAAATCGCCGTCCTTCATCCCGGTGGCGCGCCACAGGGAACGGGCTCCGGCCATGTTGCGGCCCTGGGTAGAGGTGTGGGAACGATAAACGGGCATGGCGGTTCTCCAGATAAAAAAGCGCCGGCAGTGGCGCGCGGGGTAAAACGTACAAGTTCAGCGACCGCCGTAGGCGATCCGCTGCAACGAAGGCTTAGACGGCATAGTGACGAGCGCAAGAAGGTTTCAAGTGATATTAACCTGAACAACAAATGGTTTGCCACGACTGAGTGGATTCCATCTACTTGCGATTGCAGATGAAATGTAGCCAGCTAATTGTCGCTCGACTATTTTCGGACGTTGACGATGGGGGCAGGACCACCGATTTTCTACGGAAAAAGGGAACTCCAATATCAAGACACGCTGCGGATTTTTTTCTGGTTCGACATACAGGGACATGCCTTTGTACCCATCTTCGTGACACCACTGCGGCTCTCGCAGAACATGCCAAAGATAGCTTGTTCCATCAACAATGACAGGAGCCGGAGTCGCGCGTTTCATGAGTGGTTAACGTGGAGCTAAGGGGCAAGCCGCTTGCGCGCGTCCCCTCTGAATTTGCTTCGCGGGTTAAGGAAGCCGCCTGGCGCATTGTCTTCGACCTCGGCGACAATACCATTGACGAAGAGCGCAACAGCAACGATTGCCACGCCACCCAGGAATGGCATACCAGACCACCAGGCAATCAGAGCGCCGCCGGATACACACAAGGCGGCAAACAGCTTGAAATTGACACGAGGCAAGTTCATCTGAACCTCTGACGATATAATCCGAAATTCTATCCGAAAGAACTTG
This sequence comes from Betaproteobacteria bacterium, assembly GCA_025997075.1. Taxonomy (GTDB): domain Bacteria; phylum Pseudomonadota; class Gammaproteobacteria; order Burkholderiales; family Rhodocyclaceae; genus Propionivibrio. The sequence goes on from BNUC01000046.1 coordinate 1,112, forward strand.
TATAAGGCGAAATAAGGCTCATGCTGATATATCCCAGAATCGATCCGGTGGCGCTGCAAATCGGCCCGCTGGCAGTGCGCTGGTACGGGTTGATGTACCTGATAGCGTTTTCCCAGTTCTGGTGGCTCGGTCGTCGGCGCATCCTTTCGCAGCCCAGACTCATCAAGGCAGGCTGGACGGTGGAGGAACTTGACGATCTCCTTTTCTACGGCGTGATCGGCGTGATCGCCGGCGCGCGACTCGGCGAGGTGCTGTTCTACGAGCCAGCCTACTATCTGTCGCATCCGCTGGAGATTTTTGCCGTCTGGCACGGCGGCATGTCCTTTCATGGCGGTTTTCTCGGCGTGCTGCTGGCCATGGCGTGGCATGTGCACAAGACGGGGCGTAACTGGCTCGATGTGACCGATTTCATCGCGCCGATGGTGCCTCTCGGGCTGGCCGCCGGGCGCATCGGCAACTTCATCAACGGGGAATTATGGGGGCGTGTGGCTGATTCCTCCTTGCCGTGGGCGATGGTTTTTCAGCATGTCGATCGTTTGCCACGACATCCTTCGCAGCTTTATCAGGCCGGGCTGGAAGGCGTGTCGCTGTTTGTCCTGCTTTGGCTGTATTCGCGCAGGGAGCGGCCCCGAGGCGCTGTTTCGGGGATGTTCCTGATGGGTTACGGGACGTTTCGTTTCGTCGCCGAGTATTTCCGTACGCCCGATGCTGGAATCTTCGGGCGATCCGAGGTCGTCAGCATGGGTCAATGGCTGTCTCTGCCGATGATCCTGATCGGCGTTGTCATGTTTGCCCGGGCTTTCCGACGCCGTGCGTGATTTGAGCCCGCGGTAACGATTAGCGGTTTTCCACAAGGCGGGTCCGCAAGGGATGTATTTTGTTGGATAATCCACACTTCTGTCAGTTTCGTAACATTTTTCCACCGTAAAAGGAAGTCACCATGAATCTCTCGCACATCGAACATATCGGTATCGCCGTCAAAAACCTCGACGAAGCCATCAAGTTCTGGGAACAGCAGTTGGGTCTGAAGTGTTACTCGATCGAGGAAGTCAAGGAACAAAAAGTGCGCACCGCTTTTTTCAAGATCGGGCAGTCCAAGATCGAACTGCTCGAATCGACCGATCCGGAAGGCCCGATTGGCAAATTCATCGAGAAGAAAGGTGAAGGGATCCAACATCTGGCGATCGCCGCCACGGGTCTGCAAGGGAATCTCGATGAGCTGGCTGGCAAGGGTGTGCAGTTGATCGACAAGGCACCGCGCAAGGGCGCCGAGGGACTCAACATTGCTTTCCTGCATCCGAAGTCCACCGGCGGCGTCCTGCTGGAACTGTGCGAAGATCCCAACAAGTAATTTTCTGAAACCGCAGAAACCCGAATTGGCCTCTGTTCAGGTTGGGGTGAGCTTGCGAACCCCAACACTCTGCCACGCTGTCGTCATTCCGGCGCAAGCCGGAATCCGGAAATTTGATGAACGAATCTGGATTCCCGCCTTCGCGGGAATGACGAAATAGTGATGGCAGAAGCAGAATCCTGTGCCTGCCAGGATTCTGAACATCTCTGTCACCTGTCTGCGTGCAACGCACCAATCAATTTGTCGACATGATCCGCGCATTGCTTTTCTGTTTCCTGTGGGTGGCGAGTACGCTGGCGGGCGGGGCGGATCTGTTGCGCCCGGAAGAAGCCTTCAAGGCATCGGCGCACGCCCTGGACGGCCAGACGATCGAGGTGCGCTTCGAGATTGCCGAAGGGTACTACCTGTATCGGGACAAATTCCGTTTTTCCGTCGAAGCCGACGCGCCCAACGATGTGCGGCTCGGCCAAGGTATCTTTCCGAAAGGGGAAACGATAGCGGACGAGACCTTCGGCGATGTCGAGGTTTACTATCGGGAAGTATCGATTCGGTTACCGGTAGAACGCAACAGTTCAGGCGTCCTGCCGCTGATTTTGCAGCTCACTTCACAGGGTTGCGCCGCCGAGCTTGGAGTCTGTTATCCGCCACACAGGCAGACCGTCAATCTCGATCTGCCCGATTTGTCAGAGATGTCTGTTGCGCCGGCGGCAGTGGCCGAAAGCGACGAATCCGGGCGTATCGCGAGTCTGCTGAAAGAGGCGACGTTCGGCTGGGCGCTGATCAGTTTTTTCGGCTTCGGGCTGCTCCTGTCGCTAACGCCGTGTACCTTGCCGATGCTGCCGATACTTTCCGGCATCATCGTCGGCGCCGGTCGTAACGGACAGTCCGTATCGCGTAGGCGCGCCTTTGCCCTGGCGCTGGCCTACGTGCTGGGCATGGCCGTGGTTTATGCCGTGGCGGGTGTCGCCGCCGGGCTGTCCGGCAAGCTGATTTCCGGCGCCTTGCAAAACGTCTGGGTGCTTGGCGGTTTTGCCCTGCTGTTCGTCGTGCTGGCGCTGTCGATGTTCGGCTTGTTCGATCTGGAGTTGCCTTCCTGCCTGCGCAACAGGGTTTCGGAGGGCACGGCCCGGCTGCAGGGCGGTTCGCTGCCCGGCGTGGCGTTCATGGGCGGTCTGTCGGCGTTGATCGTCGGGCCGTGCGTCGCGGCGCCGCTCGCCGGGGCGCTGCTTTACATCGGCCGTACCGGCGACGCGCTGCTCGGCGGTACGGCGCTGTTCTGCCTGGCTCTGGGCATGGGCGTGCCGCTGCTGCTTGTCGGACTCTCGGCAGGCGCCTTGCTGCCCAGGGCCGGTCCCTGGATGGTCGTGGTCAACAAGGCTTTCGGCGTGATCCTGCTGGCTTGTGCGCTGTGGATTGTTTCGCCGTTCATTCCGGTTTCCGCGCAGATGTTGGCCTGGGCCTTGCTGTTGATCATTCCGGCGATTTTCCTGCGCGCCATCGACCCGCTGCCGCCTTCAGCGAAAGGATGGCAGCGTTTCGCCAAGGCAATCGGGGTGGTCATGCTGCTCCTCGGCATCGCCATGCTGGCCGGCGCGCTTTCCGGCGCGCGCGATCCCTTGCAGCCGCTGGCCGCGTTCGGGCAGCAACAGCTTGGGACCGCGGCGGATGCCGCACCGCGCGCGCTGCCGTTCGAACGCGTGCGCTCAATGGACGAGCTCGACCAGCGGCTTGCCGGCGCCGGCCGGCCGATACTGCTCGATTTCTATGCCGACTGGTGCGTCTCGTGCAAGGAGATGGAACGCTATACCTTTGTCGATCCGCGCGTGCGCGAGAAGCTGTCCGGATGGCTGCTGCTACAGGCTGACGTAACGGCCAACACAGCGGACGACCATGCGCTGCTGGCGCGTTTCTCGCTCTTCGGGCCGCCCGGCATCATCTTCTTCGATCCGTCCGGCAAGGAACTGACGGGCGTCCGGGTCGTTGGCTACCAGCCGGCCGACAAGTTTCTCAAGTCCCTGGCGGCGACGGGGATGTGACGGAAGCGGCGACGCCCGCGGTCAGAATGCCCAGCATCACCTGCGCGTGCTCGGCGGCTTCGCGGCCCAGACGGGTCAGATAGCCGCCGTCGGCCTGGGTAATCAAGCCCTTGGCGTGCAGACGCCGGGCCGCCGCCTTGACGGCTTCGTCGGCGTTCTTGTGCACCTTGATCCCCTGCTGGCCGGAGTCGAGATCGAAACGGATCAGGGTATTGAGCTCGTGGACCAGTTCAGGCGTGTAGGACATGGTCGTTCCCGTGGATGGAGGAGAAAAGGGAAAGACTCAATTCTAGCCAGCTTTCATCCCAAAAACTCAGTTGGACCGCTTTTAACGCAAAGATTGCTTAAGATGTTCAAGAATATAAAGGGAATCCCCTATTCCACCTATTCCACCTGTCGCATCCGTCGGATGAAACAGGGGATTCCCCCGGCGCCAGAGGCAGTTTTCAAGTTCATGAACTGCATGAAAGCATCGAACAACCAGGTTTGTGCCGCGCCCAGTCGGGGCGCTTCTTTCCAAAGTTTTCCTTGCCCGGCTGTTCGACGTAGGGCCGGCGCAGAACGTCGAGCAGCTCATGGATCGCCGCCGAATCTCCCTGTTCTGCCCGGTCAATAGCTTCCTGGGCCAGATAGTTACGCAACACATAACGCGGATTGGCCGCGTCCATGCGCGCCTGCCGGCGTGTCGCGTGTTCGCCGTCGGAACGAACCCTGTCGGCCCAGCGCGTCAACCATGCCATGAACGCGTCGGCGTGCGCGGTGCGTTTCGTGGCATCGTAAAAGGCATCGTCGAGTGCTGCGGTCGAAAGCGCAAGCGGGTCGACGGCGGCGAGTCCGCGGAAAAACAGAGTCATGTCGACTTCCGCCTCATGCAGGAGATCGAATGCCTGTTCGACGAGTGGCGCGTCGTCGTCACGCCATTCCACGAAACCGAACTTGGCGGCAAAAGCACGCTGAAATTCCCCTGTATAGGTGGCGTCGTAGCGCTCCAGTCCGGCACTCAGCACCTTGGGATCGGGCGTGATCAGGGCCAGCGCCCCGGCCAGGCGTTCGAGGTTCCAACGCGCGACCGCCGGCTGGCGGGCGAAGCAGTAGCGGCGTCCCTGTGCGTCCGTGGTATTCGGCGTCCACGCCGGGTCGAAGTCGTCGATCCAGCCGTAGGGGCCGTAGTCGATGGTCAGACCGAGGATCGACATGTTGTCGGTATTCATCACCCCGTGCACGAAGCCGACGCGCATCCAGTGAACCATCAGGCGCGCCGTGCGTTCGCAAACTTCGGAGAACCAGCGCGCCAGCCGCTCTTCCGACGTACCGGTAATTTCCGGGAAGTCGCGTGACAGAGTGAAATCAAGCAACTGCCGGAGCAGGGGCGCGTCATCGCGCGCCGCCGGCAACTCGAAATGCCCGAAGCGGATGAACGATGGCGCGACGCGGCAAAGCACCGCTCCGGGTTCGCCGACCGGATGGCCGTCGTAAAACATGTCGCGTACCACCGTCTCGCCCGTGGCGACCAGTGACAGTGCGCGGGTCGTCGGCGCCCCAAGGTGATGTATGGCCTCGCTGCACAGAAATTCGCGGATCGACGAACGCAGCACCGCGCGTCCGTCGGCGCGGCGGCTGTAGGGTGTCGGACCCGCTCCCTTGAGCTGTAATTCGAAGCGTTGCCCGGCCGCGTTGATGGCTTCACCGAGGAATATGGCGCGCCCATCGCCGAGCTGGTTCGCCCAGGAGCCGAACTGATGTCCGCCGTAACAGGTGGCGTAGGTGGTCATTCCAGGCAGGATACCGTTGCCGGAGAGCGCGGCCAGCCATTTTGGGGACTGCAGTTCGCGCTTGCCCAAGTCAAGCAATTCCGCCGTCTCCCGCGACCAGGCGATAAATCGTGGTGCGGCTACGGGAGTCGGCGAAACAGGAGACCAGAGAGCCCCCTGCACCTGGCGCGGATAATTATGTACCGCGGCATCGCCGGGCAGTTCCCGCACCAGGCGGTTGTCGAAACACAGCATGGGATTGGCCGGAAAAAGATATATCTTCTCTTGGTCAGGAATGGGCGGCGCGAGTTCCCGTGGGAGCGAAAGAAAACTACCGGGGGATAGGAGATAGGGGATACGCCAAAAAAAACAGCCTGGAGAGCTTCAAGCTTTCCAGGCTATCGAATAAATTCCCCGCATGTGCCGTTTTAGGCCGGCATCCTGAACCTGGGTCCAGAGTAGCCAGCTTTCCTTCCACATCAGGTCCACCCGGCAAAAGGGGCAGGCACAACAGCGGTTTTCAGGTCAGCCAACCGATGCCAATTAGCATTGGTTCAAGGAATTTATGGCCTTGACAAACACTGCAGGGAACAACTGCCGGAAGCTTAGATCAATTTATCCTGTGGTTCCAGTACGGCGTCGATCTGTGCTTCCATGAGACTGATTCTACGCTTTACGTCGCTGAAGTCCAGTTCTGTTTTGTGATTGTTGGCCAGAGCCAAATTTTCCTCGGAAAGCTGGTTTTGCAAGGAAAGGAACTCATGGGCCACATTGAGCGCCGCCATGACGGCGATACGCTCGGAGATGTTGCTGCGGGTTTTTTCGGCGATGTCGTGCATTTTGGCGTCGATGTAAGCGACGGCTCGCAACAACGCGTCTTTGTCATCCGGCGGGCAGGCAACACGATATTCCTTGCCAAGCAGGGTGATGTCGAGAAAATTGGCGTCGCTGGTCATGAGAGCATCAGAAAGTGGTGCCGGCTTCCGGCAATTGTTGCGCGAGTCGTTCGATCCGCTTGCGCGCCGTTTCCATGCGTTCCGCGAGTCCGTTTTTTTCGGCCTCGGCGCTGGCGAGCTGCTGCCGAAGCTGGTTGTTCTCGGACTGTAACGCGCGACAGAGCGAAGTAACCTGAGTGATTTTGCCTTCCAGCGCGTTGAGTTCGTTGACCATGCGCGGACTATAGTTTCATAAACCTTGTTAAGTCAAGGGATAAGCTTTGTTTTTGAAGGTGAATTGTTTATTACGATGGGCAGGGGCAGAGGACAGAGGACAGTCAGTTACATTACCGTCCTCTGTCATCAGTCCTCTGTCCTCTGCCTCCCCTCACCTGCCCCTGCCGGGGCACCCTCTCCCACAAGGGGAGAGGGAAAGCAAACGCCTGCTCATGCCCTGTTTCCTCTATATACCACGGCACATCAGTTTGAATCGCACCCGAATAGAAGTCAGGGATTGATCCGCGTCCGCAGGTGGTATGGGTTGGGTTGAGCGAAGCGATACCCAACGTGGCAGCCAATGACGCTCCCAATTGTTGGGGTTCGCAAGCTCACCCGCAACCTATGCGACAAGCGGCGCGTTGCGCCGGGGGTAGGAAAATCACCCAAGCGCTGCAAACACCGCCCTGGTAATCGCCTCGACGCTGCCGACGCCCGCCACCTTGTGAAGTTTCGGCGCTACCGGGTCGCCGGTCGCCGCCCAGCGCGAGTAATAGTCGATCAGCGGCTTGGTCTGCGCGTGATAGACCTCCAGGCGCTTTTCCACCGTCTCGCGCGCATCGTCGTCGCGTTGCACCAGCGGCTCGCCGGTCACGTCGTCCTTGCCGTCGACTTTCGGCGGGTTGAATTTGAGGTGATAGGTCCGTCCGGAGGCCAGATGGACGCGGCGGCCGCTCATGCGTTCGACGATCTCGGCATCCTCCACATCAATCTGCAAAACATGGTCCAGCGCGACTCCGACGGACTTGATGGCTTCCGCCTGCGGAATGGTGCGCGGGAAACCGTCGAACAGGTAACCGGCGCGGCAATCGTCCTGCCGCAGGCGTTCCTTGACCAGATTGACAATCGTATCGTCGGAAACCAGACGCCCTTCATCAATGACCTTTTTGGCTTCCAGGCCAAGCGGCGTTCCCGCCTTGATGGCCGCGCGCAACATATCCCCGGTGGAAATCTGCGGGATTTTGAATTTGTCGCAAATGAATTTGGCTTGTGTTCCTTTCCCTGCGCCCGGTGGACCGAGCAATATCAGTCTCATATTTTCCCCCTCGTATCTGCGAAGACATTAGTTGTAACCGTATTCGACGCCAAAGTACACAGCACATGGAAGAATCCCGGTAGTTCGCCCGACAGCGGTTTTCACGCCCAATGCGGTTTTCGGAATTATTCCTCAAATATTCCTCGTGAACCACTCCTGCATGCGCGCCGCATCCTCGGGGGTGTCGACCCCAGGCATCGGCAGATGCCCGGAAATAAGCACGCTGATCCGGTAGCCATACCATAAGGCGCGAAGCTGTTCGAGCGCTTCAAAGCGCTCCGCCGGCGATGGCGCCAGACGGGTATAGGCCCGCAGAAAACCGGCGCGGTAGGCGTACATGCCAATGTGCCGGCAGGCTGGAAAACCTTCGGGAAGCGAGTCTTTTTGTTGGGCAAAGTGGTCGCGCGCGAAGGGAATGGGCGCGCGCGAGAAATACAGCGCGTCGCCATCCTCCCTGCACACCACCTTGACCACGTTCGTCGCGAAAAAGTCGGCGGGATTATCGATCGGGTGCGCCACGGTGGCGATGTCCGCGCTACTTTCGGCAAGCTGGCGCGCCGTTCGGGTGATCAAATCCGGATCGATCAGCGGCTCATCGCCCTGCACATTGACGACGATCGTATCGTCGCTCCAGCCGCGCTTTTCGACGACTTCGGCGAGACGGTCGGTACCGGTCGGATGATTGTTGCGTGTGAGCAGCACGGGCAGACCGCTATCTTCCACGGCGCGAACTACATCGGGATGGTCAGTGGCCACCCACACTTCTCCTGCCCCCGACAAAAGCGCGCGTTCGGCCACGCGCACGACCATCGGTTTGCCGCCGAGATCGAGCAAGGGCTTGGCCGGCAAGCGGGACGACGCATAACGCGCGGGCACCACCGCCTTGAAATCGACTTTTGCCGACATCAGAGTTCTTCCTCGGAAAGGCGGCGAGCCTGGTCCTCCAGCATGACCGGAATGTCGTCACGCACGGGGAAAGCCAATTTGCAGGGCTTGCACACGAATTCGAGCGCCTCCTTGCGATATTCAAGATTGGCTTTGCAAATCGGGCAGACGAGGATATCAAGCAGGCGTGCGTCCATTGAGTTTCTCCACAATCTTGTCCAGCAGGGAATTTCCGTCCGGAGCGTTATTGATGTTGTCGATACGGGCTTCAACTGGCAATACCCATGCTTCCCAAGCCTCGGGCAAAGCCAGCCCCGAACATTTTACTGCATCCTTCTCGGTCATAAGGAGCACACCATCGCGGGCAAAAGACAGATCTTCCGTGCTATAGGCCTGATGATCGGGGAAAGGATGCGGCGAAAACTCAAGTCCCATCCCGGAAAGCTGCGAAAAAAAGCGCGACGGGTCACCGATTCCGGCCAGGGCATGCAGGGATTTCCCTTTCAAATCCTCCGCCGAGCACGTTTCCTGTGAATTCCGCAATGCGATGAAACGTTGCCCTACAAGACACATCGAAAAGTAAGGCGCGCCTGCCGTATCTGCCAGACTTGCATGCGCAACACCGCCATTCAACACCACAGCCGTTACCTCGCTCAAACGGCGCATGGGCTCACGCAAGGGCCCGGCAGGCAGCAAACGCCCGTTCCCCGCGCCGCGCCGGTCGAACACCGCGATCTCGACGCAGCGTTCCAGCCGGTAGTGCTGCAATCCGTCATCGGACACCAGCACATCGCATTCCGGATGGGCGGCAAGCAGCGCATTCCCGGCGGCAACACGATCGCGTCCGACGAAAACCGGAACGCCGCCGCGCTGCGCCAGCAACAGCGGTTCATCGCCGACCACCGCGGCCTCCGATGTCGGAACGACCGGGCGGATCACACCAACCTCACCACCATATCCCCGGCTGATGATGCCAGGATGCCAGCCGCGTTCGCGAAGGCTCTGCACCAGCCAGAGCGCCAGCGGCGTCTTGCCGCTGCCGCCCACTGTCAGATTACCGACGACGATGACCGGAACAGATAGCGCGACTGATGACAGAATCTTTTGCCGATAGAGAAAACGCCGGATTGCCACGAGGCCGCGAAACAGCCAGGATAGAGGCAGCAGAAGCAGCAGAAGCGGCGACAGGCTTTCCTGAAACCACAGACGTGGCAGGGATTGCAGGAAGTTGTTGGCACGGCTCATTCGCGGTTCGCCAAGAGAAAATTAAGCTGCTTGGAAGCGATCTAAATCACTTATCATTTTTGCCCTTGTACGGGCATCCACCGCCGCCCAATCATCGTCTCCATCCTTGCCGAATATAGCGGTATTGAACTGTAAGGCCAATCCGGGGCCCGTTTCGCGTACCCACGTAATCCATGTAATGTGAGCCTGGTTCTCGATGAGATTGGGCACAGCCGATTATAGGTCCTTGTTTTCGGCATTGGAAATGATTCCGCGCAAGGACTGGAAAAATCTCACATCGCCCTCTCTCTGCGGCGCATCAGTTTGAATCGCGCCCAGGGACAACTCGTCGGAGTCTGACGAGCGTCGCCTGATTCCGTGGTGTAAAATTTGTCATACGAATAAACCCAAGGGATTCTTGATGGAAAAAATCGTTCTGGTCTCCGCCTGCATTGACAAGGCGCTTTATTCCACCTGTGTGACAGGGAATCCTTTTGTCCGGGATAATCCATCCTGTGCCACGGCTGGTTTTGACAATTCTGTGGAAAATCCGGCTATTCCTGCCCGTCATAACCAGTTTCTCGATAAATGGGATTACGGCGAGGACGCTTGGTTCGTGTTTTGCAGCGACTGGGAAATTCGTGAAGATATCGCGCCCTTGCTGCGCCACCTTGACCGAAACGCGCTCTACGGGCCGATCGGCGCGATCCTCTACAGCAATGGCGACAGTTCGTTCACTCACGAATACCGGGGGCAGTGTCATGAAAAAAAGCGCGATGGCAACGAACTCTCTACCCCTGTTCCGTTCACCACATCGGCGCGTTGGTCGATACGTTTGACTGTCAAAGCATCATTGTTCACTCATCGCTGATCGCAAGGCGCCGCCTGTGCTTTGATGAAAACCTGCCTTTTGATTTGTACGTGGAGGATTTTTGCATCGCCGCGCGGGAGAAGTACGACATCAAAAGCAGGATATTGAACATCCAGTGTTGCCACTGGAGTCAGGCCGACAATCCTATGGACTTGAAGCCGGATTATGTTACCGGTCTGGCTTACATTGACAAAAAATATCCGGGGACTTGCCGTGCCGGTATGCTCAGTCTGCTGGGCGGCGCTCGCCGGATAGTCGGCCCGTACTGCAAATATGACACCCTGCAACTTGTCCGCGCCGGAGCAGACGATTCCAGGGGGAGTATCTATCACGCCGATGTAAATCCGGACACCCCAAACAACACCAAATCCTTCATGTTCCATGATGTTTCGCCGGGGAGCGTCGTCCTGGATGTGGGGTGCGCCTGCGGCGATCTTGGAATCGCGCTCAAACGCTACAAGCAATGCGATGTTCATGGATTTGAATACAACCCGGCTTCGGTCAATATTACCCGGGGGACTGGCGCGTACACAGAAGTCCATCAGGTCGATCTGAACAAAATCGAAGACAATGCTTTTCCGGAATATTTTGGCAAATTCGACGCCATCGCCTTTGGCGATGTTTTGGAACACCTGTATGACCCGGAAGAGGTGTTGCGGAAATCGCTTGCCTACCTCAAACCCGGCGGTTCTCTGCTACTCTCCCTGCCCAACATGGCGCATGCGAGCATCATCGCGAATCTGCTGCGTGGTGACTTTTCCTATACCGAAATCGGTTTGTTGGACAAAACGCATATTCGCTTCTTTACCCGGCATAGCATCCCGGTTTTTCTGGCGCGCAATCGTCTGGTCATCGGCGGGTATCGATATACGGTCATTCCCATCCAGGGCTTCCAGTCCGAAAACCCCTATCCCCATTTGCCGATGGCGGTTACCACAGCGCTGTTCAGCGAGCCGCATTCCTTTGTCTGCCAATACGTCATCAAGGCGCAACTGAACGAGACCGGGAGTTTCGACGACTGCCTCGCGAAAAACGCGGTGTTGCATACGCTGGATGAAAACGCCAATCCCTATTTGAAACTGTGCCGCGACCAGGCTTTCGCTCAATATCCCCCCCCCCGAAACCGCGTCAGCCGATGGAAACCTGACTCAGGCGGCACACGGCGCGGCGCGATATGCCGAATTCATCACATTGAAAAACGTGGCGGAGCACCATCGAAAAACTCCGGATTTTGTCCCGCTGGCGCGGGAAAAAGCGGATTTTTCGCAGGCAGGCGCCAAGCTCATCGCTTTTTACCTGCCACAGTTTCATTCGCTTCCGATCAACGATGAATGCTGGGGCAAGGGGTTTACCGAATGGACTTCTGTCACCCGGGCGATTCCGCAATACATCGGTCATTATCAGCCGCGCCAACCCATCGATATGGGTTTTTATAATCTGGAAGACATCAACGTCATGAAACGGCAGGTGGAACTGGCTCGGTTGTATGGCGTTCATGCCTTCTGTTTCCACTATTACTGGTTCTCCGGCACACGATTGATGGAAAAGCCGATATTCAACTGGCTTCGTCATCCGGAAATCGATTTCCCGTTCTGCCTGAACTGGGCAAACGAAAACTGGAGCAAACTCTGGGATGGCGGCAATCAGGAAGTCATTTACAAACAGGAATTGCTGGACGGAGACGATGAAAAATTTTTCGCGGATATCCTGCCTTTTTTCCAGGATCCCCGTTATATCTGGATAGACGGAAAACCTCTGCTTCTGATTTACCGGCCACACCTTTTCCCGCCAGAGCGTTGCCTCCAATTTACGCGCATCATGCGGGAACTGGCCGGCAAGCACGGATTCCCCGGACTATTCATGCTCGCGGTAAATTCTTACTGCTTTGAGGAAAACCCCGCGCCGTATGGACTGGATGGCATCGTGGAGTTTCCGATTCATGGCATGGGTTTGCACGGTCTGCAAAGGCTGACGCCCAACGGTTTTATCAATCTGTATTTTATTGGAGGCGTTGCTGACGGGGCGGACTATGTGAAGCAGAAGCGATTTCTGTTCGACGTTGATTTCAAGTTGTTCAAAGGAGTTTGCCCAGGATGGGACAACTCGCCCAGGAGAGCCTATAACAACGCGCTGGTCATAGAGGGGATAACACTCGCCGTATACAAGGAATGGCTTTGCCACTGCCTTGAATACACCAGCAAGCGCCACGCCGAGCAGGAGCGTTTCGTCTTCATCAATGCCTGGAACGAGTGGGGAGAAAGCGCCTATCTCGAGCCCGACAGCCGCTATGGCTACGCTTATTTGCAGGCGACACGCGAAGCGCTTCTGGAAAGCAGTTGACGGACGCGCGTTCGCGCCGGTTATTTACGTTTGCCGGGATGCGGGCGGGTTGAAACCCGCCCCTGTATTTTCAAATGAGATTGTGGGGTTCGCCGCTCAGTCCGGCGATGATTGCGTGGCGAAGGAAATGTGCGGATAGCCGGCTGCCTGAGCTGCCTGCATGATATCGACGACACTCTGATGCGTCGCCTTGGCATCGGCGTTGATCACGATCAGCGGATCCTGCCGATCGCCGGCGGCGCGCCGCAAGGCCTCGCTGATCGACTGGACATCGGCGGCTGCCAGCGGCGTCTTGTTGATCATCACCTGACCGGTCGCGGTGACGGCGACGTCCACTTCGTTGGGCTGTTCTTCGACCTGCTTGCTCGCATCGGCCGTGGGCAGGTTGATTTCCAGCCCGGAGAATTTGGCGTAGGTCGTCGTGAGCATCAGGAAAATGATGATCACCAGCAAGACATCGATCAAGGGAATCAGGTTGATTTCCGGCTCATCGAAACCACGGTTGCGCTGGAAGTTCATGCTCGCCTCCTCACGCCTGGCGATCGCCGTGCAGGACCTCGACCAGACGCACTGCCTGTTGCTGCATGTCGATAAGGAAAGTGTTGACCAGCGCCCGGAAGTGCCGCCAGAAAATCATGCTCGGGATGGCGATCAGCAGACCGAAACCGGTGTTGTACAGCGCGACCGAAATACCGTGCGCAAGCTGCACCGGGTTGCCGCCCGTCGGCGCCTGCGAGCTGAAAATCTCGATCATCCCGACCACCGTGCCAAACAGACCCATCAGCGGACTGATCGAAGCAATCGTCCCCAGCGTCGTCAGGTAACGCTCCAACTCATGGGCGACCACGCCGCCGGTTTCTTCGATCGCCTCGCGCATGATTTCCCGCGAGCTGCCGACGTTGCGCAAACCCGCGGCTAGCACCCGCCCCAGAGGCGAATGCACTTCCAGCGCGGTGAGCGCCGATCCATTCACTCCATGTTGCCGATAGTCGGAGACCACGCGTTGCAATAGCCCGTTGGGTAACACCTTACCCCGACGCAATGCCCCCAGTCGTTCAATGATCAGTGCGACGGCGATAATCGATGCGAACAACAAGGGCCAAATCGGCCAACCGGCCGCCATAATGATCGAAAACACACTTTCCCCTTCACGATGATCCAAGCACGAGACTTTAGCCTGAGCAGCCGAAAGCGGCAAGTCCCGCGTTGTCATTGGTAGTAGTCTTTGTCCACATTGTCTGTGGATAACTTTGTGGATCACTCTTGGGAAATTCACCTAAGCCCTCTTTGGCAAAGGCTTTTCAACACTTTGCCAAAAAAAGAGGCGACAAAAATTACGTTTATAATCAATAAGATAATAAAAATCCCTTGCCACAAGGGGCGTTGCGTGCAGCTTCCTGTCGGGAACCCGATAAAGATGTGCATGATTTGACAAGCCTGTAGAATTGGGGCATGCCTGAATTTCCAAACTTCTCCGCAAGCCTTGCGGCGTCTGCCCCCATACTGACCGTTTCGCTGCTCAACCGCCTGGCGCGCGAGCGGCTCGAAACGGCGTTTCCACTCTGCTGGGTCGCCGGTGAAATTTCCAATCTGACGCTGGCTGCTTCGGGACACGCCTATTTTTCCTTGAAGGACAGTTCGGCGCAGGTGCGCTGCGTGATGTTCCGCAACCGTGTCCAGTTGCTCGGATGGCGCCTGCAGAACGGGCAGCACATCGAGGCGCGCGTGCTGGTCACGCTCTATGAGGCGCGCGGCGATTTCCAGTTGAACGTGGAAAGCGCGCGTAAGGCGGGGGTCGGCAATCTCCACGAGCAGTTTGAACGACTCAAGGAAAAACTCGAACGCGAGGGACTGTTCGCCAGCGAGAATAAACGCCCCTTGCCGGCCTTTCCGCGACGGATCGGGATCGTGACCTCATTGCAGGCGGCAGCCTTGCACGATGTGTTGAGCACGCTTGAGCGTCGCGCCCCGCATCTTGAAATCGTGATCTACCCCACGCTGGTGCAAGGGGACGAGGCGCCCGCGCAAATCGTCACCGCGCTTGATGCCGCGAGCCATCGCGGCGAATGCGACGCTCTGATCCTGTGTCGGGGTGGCGGCAGCCTGGAAGACCTCTGGGCGTTCAACGATGAAGCCGTGGCCAGGGCCATCCGCGCCTGCCGGATACCCATCGTCGCCGGCATCGGACACGAAACCGATTTCACCATCGCGGATTTTGCGGCCGACCGGCGCGCCACCACGCCGACGGCGGCGGCGGAACTGGTGGCGCCGGAACGCGCGGCCTTACAGAGTCGGCTGCTTGATCTGCGCGAAATATTGGACCGCAGGTTTGAACGCTGCCTGGAAGCCTGCGGCCAACGGCTCGATCTGCTGGCCCATCGCCTGATTCATCCGGGTCAGCGTCTTGATCGACAACGCGAACAGCTTGATGCCCTGCAACGCAGACTGGCGGCGGCGCTCCGGCAAACCGGAGCATTCGGCCTGGCCTGCCTGACACGCATCGGCCAGCGCCTGCGTCTGGCGCGACCCGATACGCAAATACGGCGCGCGCATCTGGAAAGACTCGATGACAGAATGCGCAATGCCTGGTTGTCCGGGCGCAACCGGAGGCTGGCCCTGCTCTCTCGCCTTGACGCCAGTCTGGCGCATCTCGATCCGCGCGAGGTTCTGGCGCGCGGCTACAGCATCGTTTACGATGGCGAAGGTCACATCGTCAGGGATAGTCACGCTTTGGAACTAAACGACGCCATCACTGTCTCTTTGCATGCTGGCCGGGCGGAAGCCCAAATCACTTCGGTACAACACTAAACGCTGAATCGTGATACAACAGACTTCCGGCATGCCTTGCCGGTTGAAAGACAACAAAGACTAACAGCACTTTTATCCGATCAAGGAGACACAATGGAACATCAACTACCGCAACTACCTTTTGCGCAGGACGCGCTGGCCCCATCCATTTCGAAGGAAACGATTGAATACCACTACGGTAAACACCATCAGACTTATGTCACGAACCTGAATAACCTGATCAAGGGAACCGAATACGAAAAGCTCGATCTGGAAGCCATCGTCAAGAAAGCGCCGGCCGGCGGGATATATAACAACGCCGCCCAGGTGTGGAATCACACTTTTTTCTGGAACAGCCTGACGCCAAACGGCGGCGGCGCTCCCTCCGGCGCGCTGGCCGAAGCGATCAACAAGAAGTGGGGATCGTTCGATGAATTCAAGAAAGCTTTTCAGGCTTCGGCTGTCGGTAATTTCGGCTCCGGGTGGACCTGGCTCGTCAAAAAAGCCGACCAATCACTTGACATCGTTAATACAGGCGCCGCCGGAACTCCGCTGACCACCGGCGATAAAGCGCTGCTCGCCATCGACGTATGGGAACACGCCTATTACATCGACTATCGCAACGCGCGTCCGAAGTTCGTCGAGGCCTTCCTGAACAAGCTCGCCAACTGGAGTTTCGCCGAGAAGAACTTCGCCGCTTGATATGAAATTGTGAAATACAAATAAAGTTCCGAAAAATCAAGGAAATCAAGTGTTTCCTTGATTTTTCAAAGGGCTGTGTTTTTTCATCAGGATGCCGTCGAAATACGCATCGCCAATTTTGGTGTCACGGTCGAGCACCGCCACGGTTTCAAAACCTGTCTTCTCGTACAGGCGGATGGCTGGAACGTTGTCCGACCTGACCATGAGATAGACGATTTCGATTACCGACGCGGCACGGATCCGATCAAGCGCGGCCCGAAGAACAATCTGTCCTAAACCGTGCCCCCGCATACTGCGTGCAACGCCCATGCTGAGATCGGCAGTGTGCCGCAATCTTGCCTGATCTCTGGGCTGGACGATGACATACGCTACGGGCTTGCGATCGATTTCCACCGCCAGCGTCACCGCTCCGGGAAGGTTTTTGATCGTCGCCAAATTTCTCCCGAGACTTTGTGGATCCGGATACTTGTCCGCCAGGACTTCGCTCATGGCATCCGATGACGAATAGACGTCCACGAACAGCGCGTAAAGATCGTCTTCGAAAAAAAAGCAAAAATCCTTGACAAAGGGTTCCGGTGCATTCATGGCGGATTCCGTGGCGATGGCGCGGCGGGTTTCAATCGATATCGTCCGGTGCTTTGCGGGATCGGAGCATGATCCCGCAAGCCGCGCAGAGAGGTATTTTACTGTTTGGCATATTTGCGGCCGAACAAGCCGTTCCAGAGCGCGCGTACACTCCGGAATATCTTCGGCAGAAACCATGCCAGGAAAAGGATGAACAGCCCCAGGATGGCGATGAACATCAACGGATGGGTAATGGCTGCCCATAATCCGAAAGCGACCAGCGCATCCTCGCCGAAGGACGCGGCAATGTTTGAGAAAGGCTCGGGCGAGGTGTTGATAAACGCGCGGCTGCCAGATTTCGCAACTTGCGTGCCGGCGGTCAACGCGCCACCCAGCAAGCCTGCGGCAGCCATCCAGACCGGATCGTGATTGCCCAAGGCCAGGGCGGCAAGCAGCGCACCCGCCGGAATCCGGATAAAAGACTGAATACTGTCCCACACAGAATCGACGACGGGAATCTTGTCAGCCAGGAACTCGATCACGAACAAGGCGCCCGCCAAACCCAATATCCATGGATTCTGAATAATCTGCAAGGCTTCCGGAAATTCCAGATAACCTGAACGTCCCAACAGCCCCGCCAACAGAATCACGGCATAGAGACGCAGACCGCTACCCCAGGCCATGCCGCCAGCGAGTGCAATAGATTGCGCCAAATCCACGATTCAAGACTCCTGGAGAAAAACCGGATGCGGCAATCGGCGATCTCCGCCGTCCAGGAATCCTGTCGAAATTTGCCGTGGAGTAAGCCGCGGGATAGCCGCGACCATCGGGGCGATGATTCTGATCACGAAACTGAAAACGATCATCCACACAATGCTCATAAAGATGCTTGCCTGACAGAAGAAAATACAGCAAGGATTCTACTCCGACGAATCACGGATTAAACCTTCCACCGATCTGGAAACTCGTTGTATGACCAACAGGAATACTGTTGAAGCGGTCGATCATGAACAGCATTCAACGCCGTAATCAGGTGCGGTATAGTACATACATCCCTCAACGAAACAAATTTCAGCTAATGGTTTTTAAGGTCTTTCATTTGACAGAACGGAAAGGAAAGTAATATGCCAATCGACGTGCGGGATTCGCAAGATGTTTACAAGGGAATCGGCGAGAGCGTGATTTTTGTAACACTTCAGCTCAAACGCAAAAATGCGGAAGCTGAGCGGGAGGCGGTTCAGGCATTGGCTGGACTTATCCCGCCCGTGATTCGCAGTTTGAACATCCGCCGCCCGGACGACGATCTGAAGTTTGCCATCGGCTTCAGCTCGGATGCCTGGGACACTCTCTTCCCCGGCAAGCCCAGGCCCAGGGAGTTGGAAACTTTCACTCCTCTGCGCAATGGAGACATCGAGATGCCTGCAACGGGCGGAGACATCTTTCTCCACGTGCGGGCAAAATCCGGGGCGGTCGTCTATGAGGTGGTCAGCCAACTCATAACAAGCGTTGCCGAGGCCACGACAGTCCTGGACGAAACTCACGGCTTCGGCTATTTCGAAGGCCGGGCCATTATCGGCTTCATCGATGGTACCGAAGCGCCTGACCAAAACGAGGCTGCCGAATATGCCATCGTTGGCGACGAAGACCCGGAGTTCATCAACGGTTCTTATGCTTTCACCCAGCGTTGGATTCACGACCTGAAAAACTGGAATGCCCGTTCGACCGAAGATCAGGAGAAAGCAATCGGACGCAGAAAGTTCTCGGACCTTGAGCTGGATGACGACGAAAAAGCTCCGAATGCCCACAACGTAGCCAGCCAGGACAACGAGGGAGGTGTCGAGCACAAGATCGTCAGAATGAACGTGGCATTTTCTGAGCCGGCCAGGGGCATTACCGGCACGTATTTCATCGGCTACTCACGCGAATGGGCCGTCACGAAGCGGATGCTGGGCAACATGGTTGTCAAGAAAGACGCCTTGTTCTCATTCAGCCACATCGAGACCGGGCAGCAGTTTTTCATTCCGTCAAGGAGTCTTCTGGATGCCATAGCCGAAGGCGAATTCTAACGGTGCTCCTGCCTGATTGAAGCCGACTGGGCAAACTTGGCGGACATGGCGCGGATCGATGGACAGATGCGTGAGGAGGATATTGCGCCTGAACCGCCTTATAACAGCGGCCATCCTGAGCACGCGTCCGCTGAAGTGCTGGCCTCGCTTACCGTCCGCAACGCCGCCCGTCAGGCGGCCCGCGAAAAAGCCGTGGTCGACGCCGCCGAGAGGCTTGGCTTGCTGTCCTGAAATTTTACTTTTTTCTTTCAAGAATCCAGATTTGGTGCTCGAACTCTTTTTCTGTCCAATGGCTTTTGTAATCCATGCAAGGCCCATTCAGCGGCCCCATGTCGTATCTCGCTACCCCGTCTTCGCAGAGCCATTTGATTTGCTCAACTTGCATCAGGTTTCCGATAGAGAAATTTTTCCAGGCATCATCGTAACTGAACTGCTGCCCACGATAGATACGGCCAGCCAGTCCGCCAAAAATGAATCCAATATCTTTGTCTTCCTGTCTCGCAAAAATAACGCGAGCCTCTTTTGCGGCAGTTAAGCGTTTCAGCATCACATCATAAAACTGTTTGGCCGGTGGTTCCGCCATCCCGCATTGCCCTATTCCTTTCCAGCTTGCAAGCTCCACGGAAATCATCCGGGAATAGGCGGCGTCGGCTTCTTCAAAAGACGCCGGGGAAACACGTTCAAAATGGACGCCTTTCTCTGAAGCTCGCCGGAGTGCGTTTTTAAGTTTATTCCGATGATGAGCGCTTCTTCTGGACAGGAAACCATCCACACCTCCCTCCAAAGAGGCGGCGCATTGGATACCCGTTGAAAGAAGAAAGAGATCAAAGCTGTTGTCGAATGTCCGGATCAAACGACGGGAAAGTTCCCCATCAGGGCGTACGCCGCTGATGATGATCCTGGGGAAGAAGGGCGCATAGATTTGTTCTATGGAAACCATCGCGTCAGACAGGAGTTCAACTGCGTGTCTGCCTAACAGCGGACATCCAAAAAACCAGTTCGTCTCAATCGGCGTCAGATATATCTTCTCTGGCGAGGCGATTTCTTCCGCAAACGCGATCACGCTGTCCGACGATTCTTCAATGAGCAATCGGCGTTCTGGACTAAACGCCTCATGAAAGGAAAACTGCCATGTCGTAGTGCAGCAAAATGGGTCTGCCTGATCCGTACTTGGCGCAGCCTTAGTCCATACGGGATGTTCACGATAGGAGTTTGAAGAAGTTTTTATGAGTTGCATTCTGTATCGGTACGACTGCGGTGAGTGTTACTCATTGCCTGCCTTGAAGTAAATTTGGAGGGCTTCGCGAGTGATTTTTGCCGCAGCAGGCTGATTGAGTCAATAAGCCTTGGAACAATAATCATTCTTCCATGACCCTCACGGATTACAATAATCGCTTTCCCGGACTTTCGTAGACCACAGAGGCAAGCCATGAACATCCTGCAAATCAATGCCAGCATCCAGGGCGAAAACAGCCATTCAACCCACATCGCCAACGACATCACGACCCGCCTGCGAGCTTTGCATCCTGATGCCAAGCTGACGCTACGCGACGTGGGGAGCGAACCGCTGCCAGTGCTTGACCCAAGCGCACTCGCGGCGCTTTTCACACCCGCCGATAAGCGCACGCCGGAACAGGCAGCGCGGGCGGCGCAGTACGATGTGCCGATTGCCGAACTCCAGGCCGCTGACGTGCTGGTGCTCGGCGTACCGATGTACAACCTCGCCATCCCGGTTCAGCTCAAGGGCTGGATTGACGCTATCTCCCGCGCCGGGGTCACGTTCCGTTATACCGCGACCGGCCCGGAAGGTTTATTGACGGGTAAAAAGGTTTATGTGGGATTCTCGCGCGGTGGCTTTTATCGTGATACGCCACTGGACACGCAAACGCCTTACCTGAAAGTGATACTTGGTTTTCTGGGGATGACAGACGTGCAGTTCGTTTACGGCGAAGGTTTCGCCATGGGCGACGAGGCCGTGCGCAAGGCCGAAGCCGAAGTGCGGACGCAGATTGAAGCACTGAAGGGCTGATGAGGTCGCACTGTCCTTTCTTTCCGGATCGTCTCGGAAAGTGAAAATTTGAAGGACAAGGCGCGAAGAGACCTTTGCATTCCCCGTAATGGAATGACCCCTTGAGAAATAATGGTGACTCGTGCGTTGGGCAGCTATAAGCTTCCCAACGTGACCCTGCCCTAATTTCATCGTCATTCCCGCGAAGGCGGGAATCCAGTACGTTATCTCCAGCCAGAATGGCTGCAAATCAAAGAATGGCGGCGCGTTGCGTCGGAAAAACCATTCTGGATTCCCGCCTTCGCGGGAATGACATGGTAAGAAAATAACACCTGCCACCACATAACGAGGGGGGGGGACCATTGACCGGCTCAGCAACGCTTGCTCATGATGATCTCGATGATCTGCCGGTCGGTATGCACCATGCTCCCGTTGGCCAGCGCGCAGAGATTGGCGACGGATTGATCCACGTCGTCCGCCACGATGCCTTCGTTGCCGGTCACGCGCGCGTTGTCGAGCGCCATCAGTACCGCCTTGTAGGCCGAACTCGCCGACGTTGACACCTTCATCGCGCAACTGTTGGAAGCGCCGTCGCAGATCATTCCGGCCAGATCGCCGATCATGCTGCAAATGGCCATGCTCATCTTCCTGAAATCTCCGCCGAGCAGCCAGCTCATTCCGGCCGCGGCCCCCATCGCCGCCGTGGTGACGGCGCACAGCGCGGAAAGCCGGGGGAGTTTGCCGTGGATATAGATCGCCATCAGGTGCGAAAGAATCAACGCGCGCGAGAGCCGTTCGTCGTCCGCATGGACGTGTTCGGCCACCACGACCACCGGCACGGTGGCGGTGATGCCCTGGTTGCCGGAACCCGAATTGCTCATCGCCGGTAGCGTGGCGCCGCCCATGCGCGCATCCGACGCTGCGGCGGAACGCATCACGATGCGCGCCTGCAGATCGTCGGAAAGCAGCCCGGAATCGATGTTGCGGCGCATCGTCGCGCCGATGTGCAGGCCGAAATTGCCGCCCATCCCTTCTTCCGCCAGACGGGAGTTGAGCCGGGCGGCATCGAGGATAAAGGCGATTTCATCAAACGGCGCGCCGACCGCGAAAGCGAAAATGTCCTCGGCCTTGGCGTCGCCCAGCGAAAATTCGGGCTTCGCGCCATCGGCATCGACCTCGGCCTTGAACAGGACAGCCCCGTTCTTTTCGACGAGGACGACATGGGTATGCGCATCGGCGATGCACGCCCTCACCCAGTCGCCGCCTGCGGACAACCGCGCTTCGGCATACAGAATATGGGGAACGGGGGCAATTTCCACCGCCACGCGCTTCTCATCCAGCATCCGCCGACCGGCGGCCACGGCCTCGGGCGAGAGATTGCGCAGGACTTCCAGGCCGCCATCCGGGTCGCCGCCGAGCGCTCCGACAGCCGCGGCAATCGGCAGACCAACCATGCCCGTCCCCGGAACGGTAACGCCCATCCCGTTCTTCATCAGGTTGGCCGAGACCCTGGCCTCGATGCGTTCCGGCGCACAGGAAAGATGCTTCGCGGCGATTGCGGCCGCCAGCGCCAGCGCAATCGGCTCGGTGCAGCCGAGCGCTGGAACGACTTCATGTTTCAGCGCCTTGAGGAACTCAGGCCAGAGAGAGGTTTGGGAGATCAATTAGTTTTCGTTTAAACACAGTAATGACGTCCCGGCGAAAGCCGGGACCCGGTTCGTTCATCAAATTTCCGGATTCCGGCTAAAGCGCCGATTCGCCCGTCTCGCCGGTTCGTATGCGCACCACCTGCTCGACCGGCATGACGAAAATTTTTCCGTCGCCGATCTTGCCGGTATGCGCGGCCTTGATGATTGCATCAATGGCTATTTCGACGGTTTCGTCGCCGACGACGATCTCGACTTTCACCTTGGGCAGAAAGTCGACCACGTATTCCGCGCCGCGATACAGCTCGGTATGCCCCTTCTGGCGGCCGAATCCCTTGACTTCCGAGACTGTCAGGCCAGTCACGCCGACTTCCGACAAGGCCTCGCGTACTTCGTCAAGCTTGAACGGTTTGATGATCGCTTCGATTTTCTTCATGGCGGGACTCCTGAACGTAACAGATCAGTAAGGATCACTGTAGCGGTTGGTGATTGGATAGCGCCAGTCCTTGCCGAAACCGCGCTGCGTCACACGGATGCCGACGGGGGCCTGGCGGCGCTTGTATTCGCTGATCTTGAGCAGACGAACGACGCGGCGAACGTCCGCCTCTTTGTGCCCGCGGGCAATGATCTCGCGCGGACTCAAATCGTGTTCCATATACGCTTCGACGATGGCGTCGAGCACGTCGTAGGGCGGCAGGCTGTCCTGGTCGGTCTGGCCGGGCTTCAACTCGGCCGACGGCGGCCGGGTGATGATGCGCTCCGGAATGACCTCACTGACCGTGTTGCGCCAGCGCACGATGCGATAAACCAGCGTCTTGACGATGTCCTTGATCACCGCAAAACCGCCGGCCATATCGCCGTACAGCGTGCAATAGCCGACCGCCATCTCCGACTTGTTGCCGGTCGTCAGCACCAGCGAACCGGTCTTGTTCGACAAGGCCATCAGGATCATGCCGCGGATGCGCGCCTGCAAATTTTCCTCGGTCGTGTCGGCGGGCAGTCCGGCGAATTCCTTCTCCAGCATCGCGGCAAAGGTCTGCATGGCCGGCGCGATGGGAATCTCGTCGTAACGCACGCCCAGCCGGCGGATCATCTCGCGCGAATCGGCCAGACTGATCTCCGCCGTATAGGGCGAGGGCATCATCACCGCGCGCACCTTGTCGGCGCCCAGCGCGTCGACCGCGACGCACAAGGTCAGCGCCGAGTCGATGCCGCCGGACAGGCCGATGATTGCGCCCGGAAAACCATTTTTGCCCAGATAATCGCGCACGCCGAGCACCAGCGCCCGATACACTTCCGCCTCGATCGGTTGTTCCGGCACGAACAGCCCTGGCAGCGGCCCCCCCTCGGCGATTTCGACGATCTCCAGCGCTTCCTCGAACTTGGACAACTGACAGCGCGCCTCGCCACGCGCGTCGAGAACGAAGGAACCGCCGTCGAAGACCAG
Source organism: Betaproteobacteria bacterium (assembly GCA_025997075.1). Taxonomy (GTDB): domain Bacteria; phylum Pseudomonadota; class Gammaproteobacteria; order Burkholderiales; family Rhodocyclaceae; genus Propionivibrio. The sequence goes on from BNUC01000046.1 coordinate 25,037, forward strand.
CTCGTCCTGCCCGCCGACCAGATTGACATAAACCACCGGCAGACCCGTCGTCTCGATGCGTTCGCGCAGAATCTCGGCGCGCCGCGCCTGTTTGCCGATGTGGTACGGCGAAGCGTTGAGCACGAACAGCACCTGCGCGCCCGCGTCCCTGGCCTGGTCCGCCGCGCCAGCGTCCCACACATCCTCGCAGATATTGATGCCGCAACGCACGCCCGCTATCGTCACCACGCAAGGCGTCTCGCCCGGCTCGAAGTAGCGCTTCTCGTCAAAGACCTCGGAATTGGGCAAACGCTGCTTGCGATACGTGGCCTGCAATTTGCCCTGACCGATCAGCGTCGCGGCATTGAACCGCTTCCCGGCATCGATCAACGGATGCCCCACAATCACCGGAATATCCGGAAGCTGGCGAGCCAGTTCCTCCATCCGGGCGGCGCCGGCGGCGTAAAAATCCTCGCGCAGCAACAAATCCTCGGGCGGATACCCACACAGCGCGAGTTCAGGCGTCAGCACCACGTCCGCCCCTAGAGCCTTGGCACGGCGGGCGAAATCGAGAATCCTGGCGGCGTTGCCGGCCATATCGCCGACAACCGCGTTCATTTGGGCAATGGCAATTTTGAGTGACATAGGCGTAACTATAAACGAAGTCAGGGTTTGCAAGAATAGCGGGGGCAGCGGTCAGTAACGCTTCTATTCCACTTGCTCACATTTCGGCAGGATGACGCTTGATGAAAAAGTATGAAACACCGTATCCACTGGATATACTGATGCCCTACCGAGCAACTGTAGTGTTAGGGATTGTTACCAAATAACATTAACAATTAAATAAAAATACTGAACAGTATCTGGATGAAAAATAGAGAGACTGTTGTGATGCAAAAACGCATCCTGCAAACACTTCCGCTGCTCAATGAGTTACA
>BNUC01000047.1 GCA_025997075.1 Betaproteobacteria bacterium
ACATCGTTGGCTTCTACAACAGCTCCCGCTTGCACTCGACTTTGGGTTACCTGCCGCCCAACGTCTATGAATCACTTTCGGCAGGAAAACAACCTATCCATCTGTCCGATATTTCTTGACCACTACACACTTCCCGCGGAGTATGGCGATCCATCGTCCTCCCCCCTCGTGGGGGAGGATGCCCGAATTTTGGTAAAAGCGCAGGAGAGGGGGCGGCGGTTCAGCGCGAAACAGAGCCGGAATACGCCCAATCCTCCCCCTCACCTGCCCCTGCCGGGGCACCCTCTCCCGCAAGGGGAGAGGGAAAGCAAGCGCCTGTTAAATGAAGGACGACACTTCCCGCAGAGTAGGGCGATCCGTCTTCCTCCCCCTCGCGGGGGAGGATGCCCCGAATTTTGGTAAAAGCGCAGGAGAGGGGGCGGCGGTTCCGTGCGAAACAGGGCTGGAATAGGCCCAATCCCCCCCTCACCCGCCCCTGCCGGGGCACCCTCTCCCGCAAGGGGAGAGGGAAAGCAAGCGCCTGTTCATGCTTTACCATGACAAATATATTCATGCGATTGCCCTGGTCTATGTCTCAAACGCATTCCGGCAGAGGCCAAGTCTTGTTATAGTTATGGGTTGCCGCTTTCAGGGCTTCGCCCGCTTCGGCGGCCTTCGTTCCATGCAGTGGAATCCTTTTTGATGAGTTCGCTTCCTTCGCTTACATTTCCCCCGGAAATCCTGCGCGATGTCGCCAGGCGCCGGACTTTCGCCATCATCTCCCACCCGGACGCGGGCAAGACGACGCTGACCGAGAAGCTGCTGCTTTTCGGCGGCGCGATCCAGCTCGCGGGCACGGTCAAGAGCCGCAAGAGCGCGCGCCACGCGACCTCCGACTGGATGGAGGTGGAAAAGCAGCGCGGCATCTCGGTGACCAGTTCGGTGATGCAATTCGAATTCCAGGGGCACACCGTCAACCTCCTCGACACGCCCGGCCACGAGGATTTTTCGGAAGACACTTACCGCGTGCTGACCGCTGTCGACGCGGCGGTGATGGTCATCGACGCGGCCAAGGGAGTCGAAGCGCAAACCATCAAGCTGCTGGATGTCTGCCGTATGCGCAACACGCCGATCATCACCTTTATCAACAAGCTCGACCGCGAAGTGCGCGAACCCTTCGAACTGCTCGAAGAAATCGAGAACGTGTTGCACATCGAATGCACGCCGATCACCTGGCCGATCGGCATGGGCAAGACTTTCCGCGGCGTTTATCACCTCGGCCACGACAGCCTGCTGCGCTTTTCGCCGGGCGAGGAACGCCGCACCAGCGCGGAGACGATCGACGGCATCGGCAACCCGATCCTCGACCGCGACTTCCCGCTCGAAGTCGGCCAATTGCGCGAGGATGTCGATCTTATCCGCAGCGCCAGCAGTCCATTTAGCCTGACCGAATTCCTCGCGGGCGAGCAAACGCCGGTGTTCTTCGGTTCCGGGATCAACAACTTCGGCGTGCAGGAAATTCTCCAGGCGCTGATCGACTGGGCGCCGCCGCCACTGCCGCGCGACGCCGGCGCGCGCCGGGTCGAACCGGCGGAAGCGGCGTTCACCGGCTTTGTCTTCAAGATTCAGGCCAACATGGACCCCAGGCATCGCGATCGCATCGCCTTCTTCCGCGTCTGTTCCGGTCGCTACACCTCCGGCATGAAAGTGAAACACGTGCGCACGGATCACGAAATCAAGCTGGCCAACGCGCTGACTTTCATGGCCAACGAACGTGTGCTGATGGAAGACGCCGTCGCCGGCGACATCATCGGCATCCACAACCACGGCCAGTTGCACATCGGCGACACCCTGACTGAGGGCGAAATCCTCGGCTTCAAGGGCATCCCCTACTTCTCGCCCGAACTCTTCCGCACAGCCCGCCTGCGCGATCCGCTGAAAAGCAAGCAGTTGCAGAAAGCCTTGCAGGAACTGGGCGAGGAAGGCGCCATCCAGGTCTTCGAAAATCTGGCCAGCGGCGCGCTGCTGCTCGGCGCCGTGGGCACTTTGCAGTTCGAGGTCGTCGCGCAGCGCCTGCAAACCGAGTACAAGGTCGACGCCATCTTTGAGCCGGCCGACATTCACACCGCGCGCTGGCTGACTTTCCCGGACGAAACGACGCGCAGGAACTTCGAGCGCGAGCAACAGCACCGCATGGCCAGGGATGTAGACGGCAACCTCGTCTATCTGGCCAGTACGCGTTACAACCTTGATGTCACCAGTGAAAAATGGACCAGGGTCGGCTTCCACGCCTCGCGCGAGCACGGTCAGGTTTTCGACTGAGTGTGGAGTATGAGCCGCGTGACCAAACCCCGCATTTTTTTCTTCGACATCGACAACACCCTGCTCGATCACCGTACGCTGACTATCCCGCCCTCGGCGCTCGCCGCCATCGACGACCTCAAACGCGCGGGGCACACGGTGGTGATCGCCACCGGGCGCGCTCACGGCCACGCCAGGCCGTTTATCGACCAAATCCGGCCGGACTACGCGATCACCCAGAACGGCGCGCGCATCCTGCACGGCGAGACCGAGGCATTCAGCGTTCCGCTACCCCGGCAGCGGCTCGTCGCCTTGTTCGACTGGATGTCGGAACGGGGGCATTTTTTCGGCATCAATGACGATACATCGGGTTACCTCAGCGCCCTGACGCCGATGACCACGGAACCGCTCGACACCGTGGCGATGCCTTACCAGTCCGACCGTCCGATTCACCTTGAACGCGATATCTACCAGGGCTGGCTGTTTTTCGACGAAGCGCTCGACGCGACCCTGATTCCGGCCCTCCGCGAGCATTTCCCCGAATTCGAACTCACCCGCTGGCACCGCTGGGCCGTCGATGTCCAGTTGCGCGCCGTCAACAAATGGACGGGCTGTCAGTGGGTCATGGCCCGGACCGGCTTTACTCCCGCGCAGGCCATCGCCTTTGGCGACGGCTTGAACGACAGGCAGATGCTGCAAGGCGTCGGTCTGGGCATCGCCATGGATAACGGCCACCCCGACCTGAAAGCCATAGCCGACAGAATCGCCCCGGCGCTGCACCTCGACGGCATCGCGCGGATGCTGGAAGAGATCAGGGATCAGATGTCAGAAATCAGGGATCAACACCGAGCGGCACTTGGGAGCGCGGGCGTCCCGCTCTTCTAAACCAGCGGGCGGGACACCCGCTCCCAGGAACCCCAAAACCCACCGATCGGTTTTGATCCCTGACCTCTGATTCCTGATCCCTGATACACTGTGCGCTTCGTTTGTATACCGGTTCACCCCCATATTTTTGTATTTTCAGAAAACAAGGAACAATGGACAAGAAAATCGTTGTCGGCATAACGGAGCCGGGCTATACCGACCATGTTGTCGAAAGCAGGCTGTTGGAGCCGCTGGGCGCGGAAGTCAGGTTTTTGCGCTGGGGCGGCGATCGGGCCAGGCTGTTGGAACAACTCGCCGATCTTTCCATCGTCATGGTGCGCGATATTCCCGTGATGGATGCGGAGGCCATCGGGCGGCTGCGCGAGGGCGGCGGGATTGTCCGTTACGGTGTCGGCGTTGATAACATCGATCTGGAAGCAGCCAAACAACGTGGCATCAAGGTCGCCAATATTCCTGACTACGGCGCCGATATCGAAGTGGCGGATCATGCGGCGGCCCTGACGCTCGCGCTGGTCCGGCGCGTCGTCTCGCGCGACAAAAAAGTCAGGGCCGGACAATGGAATATCGCCCAGAAAGAGCCGATTTACCGGATAGCCGGTTCAACCCTTGGCCTGGTCGGTTTTGGCAAGATTGCCCGCGCTTATCTCAAAAGAATGCGCGGCTTCGGAATCGCTGACGTTCTCGTCTACGATCCTTTCATTACCGACGAATTTGCCGTCCGGTTTGAGGCCAAACGCAGCAGTTTCGAAGACATCTGCCGCGCGGCCCAAATCATCTCCCTGCACGCGCCGGCTACTCCGGAAACACGCAACATCGTCAATGCCAAAACACTGGCCTTGATGAATGAAAGAACCAGTCTGATCAATACTTCGCGCGGCGGCCTGGTTGATATTCCGGCCCTGGCCGACACCTTGAAGGCTGGCAGGATTTTCGGCGCGGCGCTCGATGTGATCGACAAAGAACCGATTGCGGACGACAACCCTTTGCGTGGTCTCGACAATGTGATTTTGACCGACCACACCGGCTGGTACTCGGAAGCCACGGTTCAAACGCTACAGGAAAAAGCCGCTCAGGCGGCCATCGAGATATTGACAGGCGGTTCACCCACTCATTGGGTCAATCGGTGGTAAATTTTTGAGTTATGTAGTTTATGTAGTACCCGTTCCGACTCACATCAAAACATCGAAGCGAGTCGGCAGCAAATCTAACCAACGCATGAAAACATGGAGGAAAAACAATGAAACGCTTGTTCAAAACAGTTACGACACTCAGTTTCCTGGCCGCCGTCGGGCTGGCCGCGGCCCCTGCTCCCGCGGATGCGGCCGAGGTGAAAACAATCAAGGCCGGCATTGGCCTGAATGATCAAAGTCCGCAATACAAGGGACTGTTGAAGTTCAAGGAACTCGTTGAAGCCCGGTCCAATGGCCGGATCAAGGTCGATCTCTTCGCCAGCGCCCAACTGGGCGACGACACCAAGATGATGACTTCCTTGCGCGCCGGCACTCTGGAAATGACCTGCCCCTCCACCGCGCCGATCGCCGGTCTGGACAAGAAATGGATGCTCTTCGACCTGCCGTTCCTGTTCCCCAATGAAGAAGTCGCTGACAAGATTCTCGACGGCCCCTTGGGAAAAAGATATCTGGATTCCCTGCCGGCTCACGGCATCATCGGCATGGCTTTCTGGGAAAACGGTTTCCGCCAGCTGACCAATAGCGTGCGTGAAATCAAGTCTCCGGCCGATCTGAAAGGGCTGAAGATCAGAACCATGGAAAACCCGGTCCATTTGGACACCTTCAGAACCCTGGGCGCCAACCCGACCCCGATGCCTTTCAGCGAAATATTCTCCGCTTTGCAACAAAAGACGATCGACGGCCAGGAAAACCCATCCACCACCAACTTCCTGCAAAAATACTACGAGATACAGAAATTCAACACCCTGTCCAATCACTTCTACTCGCCCTTCGTATTCATGTATAGCAAGAAACTCTTTGACACCCTTTCCAAGGAAGATCAGGAAATCATCCTCAAGGCTGCTCAAGAGGCCGGCGCGTATCAGCGCAAGATTAACCGCGATACGATGGGCGAAGCCGTTGCCGGCATGGAAAAAGGCGGCACGACAGTTACCCGGCTGACCCCGGAGCAGCATAAGGCCTTCGTGGAAGCGACCAAGGACATCGCGCCAAAGTTTGAATCTGTCATTGGCGCGGACAATCTCAAGGAAATCAAAGCCGAGATTGCCAAATACGTCAAGTAATCGAGAGCGAATGCGGGATCGTTGAAGCAGGCCAGGGGAAACCCGGCCAACGATCCTGTTTTTTTGTTGGTCAAAAGGATGCTGGACCATGAATTTCAGCCAGATGCTCAATCGCCTGCTCCATGCGACTATTGCGATATGCCTGTCGTGTATGTCCATTTTTGTTTTTGGCAATGTCGTATTACGTTACTTTTTTAATTCGGGGATCACCTGGGCCGAGGAGGCGTCCCGATATCTGTTTATCTGGCTGATCTTTCTGGGCGCCATCGTGGCGTCCAGGGAAAATGCGCATCTGGGCGTGGATACGCTGGTCAAGAGGCTGTCGGTGAATACCCGGCGAAAAGTATTTATTATCAATAATATTCTTTTGGCCATCACCATGGGCTTGTGCGCCGACGGCGCATGGAAACTGACCCTGTTGACCACGAGCCAGACATCGGCATCGCTGGACTTGCCGCTGGCCTATGTTTACGTTTCCGGTTTCATATGCAGCGTCGCCATGGTGGTCATTGCGCTGGTCAACCTTTACCGCCTGCTCACCAGGAAAATCAACGAGGATGAATTGGTCATGTCCGTGGACTCGGAAGATGTGAAATTCATCGATCAGGCGGCCGGAGAAACAAAAGAAGGAGTGAAAAAATCATGACCATGACCATGATCGTATTTATTGGCTCGCTCCTGTTCGTCATGGCCTTGGGCATTCCCATTGCTCATTCCCTGATTATGAGCGGGGTGGTGTTGTTGATCTACATGAAAGAGTTCGACACGCAAACCCTGGCGCAAACCATGATCGACGGCGCGGACAATTTTCCGCTGATGGCCATCGCCTTCTTCATCCTGGCCGGGGAACTGATGAATGCGGGTGGGGTTTCCAGGCGCATCATCGCCTTCGCCATCGCCCTGATCGGCCATGTCAAGGGAGGCCTGGGTTATGTAGCCATCCTCGCCACCCTGCTCTTCTCCGGCCTGACCGGTTCGGCCGTGGCCGATGTCGCGGCTCTGGGCTCCATCCTCATCCCGGTCATGGAGGAGGCGGGCTACAAGCGCAGTCACTCGGCCTCCCTGATCGCGGCGGCCGGCATCATTCCGCCGCTGATGCCACCCAGCGTGCCGATGATCATCTTCGGCGTCACCGGCAATGTCTCCATTCCCAGATTGTTCATGTCCGGCATCGTGCCCGGCGTGCTGCTGTGCGCCTGTCTGGCGGCGACCTGGGGATGGATCGCGCGCAAGGAAAACTTCAAACCGCAACCGAAAAAACCGTTCCGTGAACTGGTGAAGACAGCCAGGGACGCCATCTGGGCCTTCATTCTGCCGCTGATCATCATCGTCGGACTGCGCGGCGGCATTTTCACCCCGACCGAGGCCGCCGCCATCGCGGTTTTCTACGCTCTGTTCGTCGGTCTTTTCATCTACCGGGAGCTGAAGTTCAGCCACATCACCGAAGTGCTGGTTTCATCATCCAAGGTCACCAGTGTCGTCATGTTCCTGGCGGCGGCGGCCATGATTTCTTCCTGGCTGATCGCGATCGCCAACATCCCCGTATTCCTGGCGGATACCCTGGCGCCCCTGATGGACAACAAGATCCTGCTCATGTTCGCCATCAACCTGCTGGTGCTGGTGGTCGGCACCGCCATGGATTCGACGCCCACGATCCTGATCCTCACGCCGGTGCTGATGCCGGTCATCCTGAAAGCCGGCATCGATCCGATTTACTTCGGATTCATGTTCGTGTTCAACAATATGATCGGACTGTTAACGCCGCCGGTAGGCACCGTACTCAACGTCGCCGCGGGCGTGGGCAGGGTTTCCATGGAAGAAATCATCAGAAAGGTGATGCCTTATATGTGGATCGAGATCGTGCTGCTGTTGCTGCTCACGGTCTTCCCACAACTGGTAATAATTCCAATGCAATGGTTTATGCCCGGTTGATTTTTGCTCCCCTCCCCCACGAGGGAGGAGGAAAATGGATCACCACACATGCTTTATCACCCCCGGCGGTCAGCCGGGGCTATTTTTTGTAAATCACGCCAAAGAGAGGCCAGCATGAGTAATACACAGTGGAAACCCGCAGAAAAACGTTATGACGCAATGCCTTACCGGCGCGTGGGCAGGAGCGGCCTGAAACTGCCGGCTTTGTCGCTTGGCTTGTGGCATAACTTTGAAGGCAACGCCGTATTTGAAACGGCCAAAGAGTTGCTGCTGCATGCCTTCGATCTGGGCATTACCCATTTCGATCTGGCCAACAACTACGGCCCGCCGCCGGGCGCCGCCGAAGAACTGTTCGGGCGGGTAGTCTCCGGCGAACTCGCGCCGCATCGCGACGAAATCATCGTTTCCACCAAGGCCGGCTATCCGATGTGGCCTGGCCCCTATGGCTGCGATGGTTCGCGCAAGCATCTGCTGGCCAGCCTGGATCAAAGCCTGAAGCGCATGCGGCTTGATTACGTCGACATTTTCTATTCGCACCGCTTTGATCCGGATACGCCTCTTGAGGAAACCGCCGGGGCGCTGGCCTCCGCCGTGCAACAAGGCAAGGCGCTGTACGTCGGGGTCTCCTCATACTCGGCGAAGAAAACGCGGGAAATCTCGGATCTGCTCAAGACGATGGGTGTGCCGTGCGTAATCAGCCAACCCTCCTATTCGATGCTCAATCGCTGGATCGAGGAGGAACTGCTCGACACGCTCCACTACGAAGGCATCGGTTGCATCGTCTTCTCGCCGCTGGCGCAGGGTCTGCTGACCGGGAAGTATCTGGCCGGTGTGCCGGCCGATTCGCGCAAGGCCAGGGGAACCGCCTCGTTCCGGGACAACTACCTCGATCCGGACACCCTGGAGCGAATTCGTCATCTGGTGGAAATCGCCAAACGCCGTGGTCAAACCCTGGCGCAAATGGCATTGGCCTGGGTTTTGCGCCAGCCACAGGTCAACTCGGCGCTGATCGGCGCCAGCCGCATCAGCCAGTTGGAAGAAAACATCGCCGCCCTGAAGCGCCTGGATTTCAGCCCAGAAGAACTCGCCGAAATCGATAAATGGGCCGGTGAAGCGAACCTCAACATCTGGGCGGCATCCAGCAACGCCGGCTGATTTTAATTGCCGCCATCGTTCGCATGCGAACAATGGCGGCGATTTCGAGCAATGCTCCGGAATCAATCATTAATTATCAATTGTCAGGGAGTTTATTCACATCAGGTTTTGCAGCCGCCCCTGGCGTCGTATCGATCGCCTGACAGGGCGCGGAGTTACTGTCCTCGATGATAACAAGGTGTCCGCCTGGCACCATTTTCTTCACCTCGTCATTGAGATCGACACCGTCCAGCGGAACAGGCGGCGTTTTCCCCTGCCACACCAGCGCATTGGCGGGCGTAAATATCTGATAACACAGGGCGGCAGAGGCCGTTGTGGAAAACGAAAACGCCAGCAACAAGGCGGAGAGTATTTTCATCGGTATTTCCTTCTATCAAAGCGAAACGGTAATCCAAAGCGCGGACAGGCGCTTTTGTCGTAGTTTAACCTGTTCCCGGCGTATTTTGAGCTTCCTGCAACGCACTTCTGGGGATAACTTGCGCCCGCTACCCGAATTTGAGCAGGTGATTGAATTTACGCTTTACGCCGCACGCAGTCGAGATAGACATCACCGTCTACCGGGACCTTATTCCGTTGCGAGCGCCAGAGCGTCTCTCCAAGGCATTCCATGACGGCATGCTCGGCGTCGTGGACTTCCAGCGTCCGGCGCAAGGCGAAATACGCCGCCTTGATGCCGCGCGGCTGATCGATGCTGATCTGTTCGGCGATAGCCAGGTGTAGCGCCAAGTGCAGGAAAGGGTTCGTCTGTCCGCCCTCGGGCGTAAACTCCTGCCCGATCGCCGCCTGTGAATTCTCCAGCAGGGCGTGGTATTCGGGGTGCCCGGCGATCAGATCAGCCGCCGTGGCCTCGGCGCCTTCGAGAATCAGGTGCTCGCGATGCTTGCGCCAGGATTCGCAGAAGAACAGGCGAGCTTGCTCGCGTGAAGGATTGAACATGGAATTTATGAACTTGAAAAACACAATTTAAGCACAGCGAAAGTCGTGCAGGGCGGAAAAAGCCGAAGGCGGACTGAAACCGAATGGGGTGACGACGAGATTCCATCGGGTGCCGGTAGTCACAGGTTCCAAACAAAAATCAAGTCCGCAAGGCGCCGATCAGGTTACGGATGTCTGCTTCTCCCTGGGCCAGCATCCAGGCTTCCATTCCCTCGGCGATTTGCTGCGCCGCGCCCGGCGTAATGAAGCTGGCGGTTCCAACCTGCACAGCCGTAGCACCGGCCAGGATAAATTCAATCGCATCGGTCGCCGTCATGATGCCGCCGATGCCGATGATTGGCAGTTTCACGGCGCTGGATACCGCCCAGACCATGCGCAGGGCGACGGGTTTAATTGCCGGCCCGGAAAGGCCGCCGGTGATGTTGGCGAGCACCGGACGGCGCTTGTTGAGATCGATCGCCATGCCAATCAGCGTGTTGATCATCGACAGCGCGTCGGCGCCGGCGTCGGCGCAGGCTTTGGCCATAGACACGATGTCGGTGACGTTGGGCGAGAGCTTGACGATCAGGGGCTTGCCGGTCGCCTTGCGGCAAGCGGCGACGACGGCGGCGGCGCTTGCCGGATCGGTGCCGAAAACGATGCCGCCGTGTTTGACATTAGGACAGGAAATGTTCATTTCGAGCGCGGCGATTTCCGGTATTTCATCGAGCCGCTGGGCCATTTCGGCATATTCCTCCACGGTATCGCCAAAGAAATTGGCGATGCAGGGCGTGTTGACGGTGCGGATAAAGGGCAGCTTTTTTTCGATGAAGGCGTCGATGCCGACGTTCTGAAGACCGATGGCGTTGAGCATGCCGCCGGGCGTCTCGACGATGCGCGGCGTCGGGTTGCCGGGCCGCGGACGCAAGGATAAGCCCTTGGTGATAAATGCGCCGAGACGTTCGAGATCGACGTATTCGGAGAACTCCTGGCCATAGCCGAAGGTTCCGGAAGCGGTCATCACCGGATTACGCAAGCTGAGCCCGGCCAGCGCGACACTCATTTGTACTTTTTTGTCCGCCATGTTCAAACGCCCCACTTGAGTTCGCTGGATTCGAAAACCGGTCCTTCGGTACACACGCAGCGGTAGTCCGGAGTTTGCGGCGAATGATCCTTGCCGGTGGCGACACAGCCCAGGCAGGCGCCGACGCCACACGCCATGGCGCCTTCGAGCGAAACCTGACAGGGCAACCGGCGCCCGGCGGCGATTTTGGCCAGGGCGTGCAGCATGCCATCCGGGCCGCAGGCGTAGAGCGTGGCTTTTTTGTCCCCGAGTTCGTCGAGATGGCGGTTCAGGGCCACGGTGACGAAACCCTTCGCACCAAACGAGCCGTCTTCGGTGGCGCAATGGCGCCCGACGCCGAGGCATTCGAAATCGGCAAGGCACAGAAGGTCGTCGCGCGTGCGGCCACCGGCGAACAGCCGCACGGGCGAACTGCGTTTGAGCAGCTCCCGTGCCAGCAAATAAAGCGGCGCGAGGCCGATACCGCCACCGACAAGCAATTTTTCCTCGTCGTCGTTCCCCAGGTCAAAGCCGTTTCCCAAGGGGCCCAGGATATCCACGACATCGCTTTCGCGCAGAGTCGACAGCAGGGCCGTGCCTTTGCCAACGACCTTGTAGAGCATCTCGAACCATACTTGTGTAACACCAGCGGACGCCTGCGTTCCAAGGTTGAAGACAGCCAGAGGCCGGCGCAGCAACGGAGTGATGCCGTCAGCGATGCGCACCATGACGAACTGGCCGGGCCGGGCGGAGACGAATTCCTGCGGCGCGGTCAGGCGGATGCGCCAATAATCGGGGGCTATCCTGACGTTGGATAGAATCTTCGAGCTGAATTGCATGGCGTGTCTCCAGTGGTTTCAGCGGCGCAACCCGACGCAGGCTCCCGTGCCGGGACACCATCACGCGCGTCGCCAGGTCGTCCCTTGCGCTCCATCTTCCAGCACGATGCCGGCGGCCGTCAGTTCGGTACGGATACGGTCGGCCTCGGCGAAATTTTTCGCTTTCTTGGCGGAGAGCCGCGCGGCGATCAATTCTTCGACCTTCTCCACCGGGTAGCCCTCTCCCTTCCCATCCTCCCCGCCGCCCGTGGGCGTCGCTTGCAGGAACTCTTGCGGATCGCGCCCGAGCAGCCCGAGCAAACCGGACAAGGCGCGCAACTCACCCGCCAGCGCACGCGATTTCGTGCGGTTGACCTCGGTCGCCAGATCAAAGAGGGCGGCACAGGCTTCGGGCGTGTTGAAATCGTCGTTCATCGCTTCGCTGAAACGCCTGGCATGCGTTTCGTCCCAATCAATCGCAACGTCCTCCGGTTCGACCGCCTTCAAGGCCGTGTAAAGCCTTGATAGCGCGCCGCGCGCGTCGTCGAGATGCTTGTCCGAATAGTTGAGCGGGCTGCGGTAATGCGCGCGCAGGATGAAAAAGCGCACGACTTCGGCGTCGTATTTTTTGAGCACTTCGCGGATGGTGAAGAAGTTGCCCAGCGACTTCGACATTTTTTCATCATCGATGCGCACGAAGCCGTTGTGCATCCAGTAGTTGACGAAGCGGCAATGATGCGCGCCCTCGGATTGCGCGATTTCGTTTTCGTGATGCGGAAACTGGAGATCCTGCCCGCCGCCGTGGATGTCGAACTGTTTGCCGAGGAGGTCTGAGCTCATCGCCGAGCATTCGATGTGCCAGCCCGGCCGGCCGCGTCCCCACGGCGATTCCCAGGAGGGTTCACCCTCTTTGGCGTGTTTCCACAGGACGAAATCCAGCGGATCCTGTTTGGCCTGGTCGACGTCGACGCGCTCGCCAGCGCGCAGGTCGTCCAGCGACTTGCCGGAAAGCTTGCCGTAACCCGGAAACTTGCGCACGGAGAAATTCACGTCCCCGTCCCCGGCCTGGTACGCGAGGCCGTTCTTTTCGAGCTGATCGATCAGACTCAACATTTGCGCGACATATTCGGTCGCGCGCGGCTCGAAATCGGGCTTTTCGACACCCAGCGCCGCCGAATCCTCGTTCATGAAGGCGATGAAACGCCCGGTCAATTCGCCGATGCTTTCGTTGTTTTCCTGGGCGCGCTTGATGATTTTGTCGTCAATGTCGGTGATATTGCGCACGTAAGTTACGGCGAAACCGCTCTCGCGCAGCCAGCGCCGTACCATGTCGAAGACGACCAGCACACGGGCGTGGCCCAGATGACAGTAGTCGTACACCGTCATTCCGCACACATACATGCGGATTTTTCCAGGTTCGATGGGAACGAAATTTTGCTTTTCCCGCGTCAGGGAATTGTAGATTTTCAGCATTTTCAACTCACATACACAGCCCCGCAAAACAACCGGGCACGTGGAATGCTTGGGTTTCGGAAGGCTTCTTGCTAGAATCCGGGAATTTGATGAACAAGCCTGAAGAGTATAACACAGCGATGTTTCCGACCTTCCTTAAGCCTTTGCGGATGCGCCTTCCGAACCTGTTGACGGGATTCGTTCTGGCTGTTTTGACCTGCGTTGCGAGCGCGCAAACGCTGGAGAGTATTCAGAATCTGGTGAAACAGGGGAACCTGACCCAGGCGCTGGAACAGATCGACGCCTATATTGCCACGCAACCGAGGGATGCCCAGGGACCCTTTACTAAAGGCGTGATCCTGACCGAGATGGGGCGCCCGACAGAAGCCATCGCGGTATTCACCGGCCTGACCGAGAATTTCCCCGAACTGCCGGAACCGTACAACAATCTGGCCGTGCTGTATGCCCAGCATAAACAGTACGACAAGGCGCGAACGGCGCTGGAAATGGCGATCCGCACCCATCCTTCCTACGCGGTGGCCTATGAGAATCTGGGCGACGTTTACGCAAAACTAGCGAGTCAGGCCTACGACAAGGCGTTGCAACTCGATTCCGCCAACGCCGCCGCCCAGAACAAGCTGGCGCTGATCCGCGATATGGTCAGCGCGCCGACGCGGCCCGGTTCACGTCCGGAAACGTCCCGTGTCGCCACCGCGACGCCGCCGCCCACACCAACGCCCGCCGTCCCGCCAACGCCGACGGAGACAACGCCTCAACCGCCTGTCGCGCCCGTCGCTCCGCCAACGCCGACCGAGACAACACCCGTCGCGCCCGCCGCCGCAATAGTGATGCCCGTGCCCGACAATGCCCTTTCCGCCTCGCCGGAGTCCGGCAATACTGACAAACCGATGGCTCCACAAACCGGCGCCTTGCAGGAAATCCAGAAAACGATCGCCGCCTGGGCTGCCGCCTGGTCGGGGCAGGACGTAAAGACCTATCTCGCTTTTTACGCCCCCACTTTCAAAACGCCCAACGGCGCCAGCCGCGAGAATTGGGAAGCTGAACGCAAGGAGCGCCTCAGCCGCCCGCAATGGATCAGGGTCAGCTACGAAAATCTCCGGATCACCCTTGACGGCAACCGGGCCACGGCACGCTTCCTTCAGCATTACAGGGCTTCGAGCTTCAAGGAAAGTTCCGACAAAACACTGGTGTTGACCCGTTCCGACAATGCCTGGCTGATCCTTGAGGAAAACGCCCGCTGATGCAAGGTCGTGCATGGACGCTGGTCTTGGGCGCGCTCGTTATCTGCGGCGCGGGATGTCTCGTTGCGCAGCCCGCCTCGGCGCAGTCCGCGCTTTCCGAAACGCCGGACGCCATTCAGCCCACTCTTTCCGATTCCGGCCCGGAGCCGCAACTCGACCGCATTTTCTCCGAAATTGAAGCCTTTCGCCTGAAAGAAGCCTTGCAACTGACGGAAGGTCTGATCCAGCGTTATCCCAATTTCCGCCTTGCCCATCTCATCAAGGGCGATCTGCTTTTGGCTCGCGCCCGTCCCTTGAACGCCTTCGGCGCGGCCCAGGACGCGCCTGCCGACCGGGTAGACGATTTACGCGACGAGGCCATCGCCCGTCTCAAAGGCTACAAAAACCGCCCGCCCGCCAACGACGTGCCCAGCTATCTCCTGCAAATGCGGGAAGACCAGCAGTACGCCATCGTGATCGACACCCGGAAATCGCGTCTTTATCTGTACCAGAACGACAAGGGGCGTCCCCGCTTCGTCTCCGATTATTACGTCTCCCAGGGCAAGCTTGGCGCGGAAAAAACAGCGGAAGGCGACAAACGCACGCCGATTGGCGTCTATTACATCACCTCGCGGCTCCCGCGCGAAAAACTCGCGGATTTGTACGGGCACGGCGCGTTTCCCATAAACTATCCGAACGAATGGGACAAACGGCAGGGACGGGGCGGTTCCGGCATCTGGCTGCACGGCACGCCTTCGGACACCTTTTCCCGCCCGCCCCTCGCCTCCGATGGCTGCGTGGTGCTCGCCAACCAGGATTTCGACCGTCTGGGACAAAACGTGCAGGTGGGTCTCACCCCGGTCATCATCAGTAACGACATCGAATGGCTTTCGCCGAACGACTGGAACCGCGAGAGGGAAGAACTGAACAAGAGCATCGAAACCTGGCGAGCCGACTGGGAAAGCATGGATACCGAACGCTACCTGAACCATTATTCCCAGGGTTTCCAGAGCAAAAACCAGAATTATTCCGGTTTTGCCGCGCAAAAGCGGAAGGTGAACAAAGCCAAGACCTGGATCAAAATCAAACTCGAAAATCTCTCCGTTTTCCGCAACCCTGGCGCGGAAGAAGTCGTCGTCGTCACTTTCGATCAGGTTTACGCGAGCAACAACCTCGTGAACACCATGAAGAAGCGCCAGTACTGGCAAAAGGAAGCCGGCCACTGGAAAATCGTATACGAAGGAGCCGCCTGAAAAATACGGAACCACCCCCCGTTTCCATTTCGCAAACATTCCGTAATTCGTTGAAAAAATTGAAAATCCATCCGTTCCCGGGCCATCCCGGAAACATGTTTCAACCTTCTGAAAAGGAATAATAGTCATGAACTTCCGCCCCTTGATTCTGACGTTCGGTCTGATGGCCTCCGCCCTCGTCTTTGCCGCCCCCTCTGTCGAAATGCAAACCAGCCAGGGCAAAATCGTCCTGGAATTGGACGCTGCCAAAGCGCCCAGGACCGTGGAAAATTTTCTGCAATACGCCAAAGACGGTTTTTATAACGGCACGATTTTCCATCGTGTCATCGACGGTTTCATGATTCAGGGCGGCGGTTTTACCTCCAACATGAAGCCGAAAGAACCCCGCGCGCCCATTGCCAATGAGTCGAAGAACGGTCTGAAAAACCAGCGCGGCACGATCGCCATGGCGCGACGCCCCGATCCGGATTCGGCGACCGCGCAGTTCTTCATCAACCACAAGGACAATCCCGGCCTCGACTTTCCCCTTAACGGAGGCTACGCCGTATTCGGCAAGGTCACCCAGGGTATCGAAGTCGTCGACAAGATCGCCAAGACGCCGACCGGTAACCGTGACTCCTACCAGAATGTGCCGGTTGAACCGATCGTCATCCAGTCCGTCAAAGTCCTTTCCGCCAAATGATTCCAGAATAACAAGGAATTTCCATGATCAAACTGCATACCAGTTTTGGCGTCATCGTCCTCGATCTCGACGGGGAGAAGGCGCCGGAAACCGTGAATAATTTCATTGGCTACGTCGAGGCCGGGCACTACGACAACACCATTTTCCACCGCGTCATCGACGGTTTCATGATCCAGGGCGGCGGCTTCGAGGCAAAGGGCATGAGGGAGAAATCCACCAGGGCGCCGATCAGGAACGAAGCCGACAACGGATTGAAAAACGACGCCTACACCATTGCCATGGCGCGTACCGACGACCCGCATTCAGCCACCGCGCAATTCTTCATCAACGTGGCCGACAACGACTTCCTCAATTTCAAGCGTCCCAGCGGCAGCGGTTGGGGGTATTGTGTCTTCGGCAAGGTCGTTGAAGGAACCGACGTGGTTGACAAGATCAAGGGCGTCAAGACCGGCAACTCGGGCTTCCATCAGGACGTTCCGAAGGAAGATGTCATCATTGAACGCGCTGAAGTCTGCTGATCCTGCCGACAAGTCCGGGCCCATGTCCCACTTTCTGTCGGATCTGCACCTGTCGCCGGACACGCCCGGCATCACGCGCCTGTTCCTTGATTACCTCGCCGGAGAAGCGCGCGCCGCCGGGCAGATTTTCATTCTGGGCGACCTGTTCGACGCCTGGCCGGGAGATGACGCAATCGACGATCCCGGTGACGGTTTCAGCCGCGATATCGTCGACGCCCTGCGCCGTCTGGCCGATGCAGGAACCGGCGTGGCCGTTCTGCACGGAAATCGCGACTTCCTGCTCGGCGAGCGCTTCGCCGAACAATCAGGCGCCCGTCTGCTGCCGGACCCTTACCTCCTGTCCCTGCCCACCGGGCAGTTCATCCTCTCGCACGGCGATGCGCTCTGCACCGACGACACGGGCTACCAGTTATTCCGCGCACAGGTGCGCACGCCAGCCTGGCGCGATACTTTCCTGACCCAATCGCTCGAAAAACGCAGGGCAATCGCCGCCGCCCTGCGCCAACAGAGCGAAGCCTATAAACGCGAAAAAAACAGGCAGGCGACTGATCTGGATCTCAATGCCGCGGACACGGACGACTTCCTGCGCCAGCACGGCTACGCCACGATGATTCACGGCCACACGCATCGCCCCGACCGGCACGACCACCTCGTCGACGGCATCCACGTGGAGCGTTGGGTGCTGGCCGACTGGCGCGAAGACCACGGCGAATATCTGGCATGGGACGGCCAGCGGCTTACCCGCCATGCTCTTGTCCCGGCATCAACCGGGGCGGGATGATCCTGGAGGGTTTTCGTATCAGGGCGATTGCATAGGGTGCGAAACCAGCTTTCCCCTCTTCCCCACGAGGGGGGAGGGCGTAGGTTGGGAAAGCCGCGAAGCGGCGCATCCCGACGGTACTTATCTTCCGGCGCTACGCGTCGCAAATTTACATTTGTCGGGTTGCGCTTCGCTTACCCAACCTACGCAAAACCCCGTCATTCTTTTGATAGCCCGCAGGGCCATCGCATATGGCGCGAAACCAGCCCCCCGTCATTCCGGCAATCAAAGGAATGACGGGGGTAGACGGGTGTGGGTTGAAAAAGCCGAAGCGCATCCTCACTGATTCTGCGTATATGCGACTGCCCTGGCTTTCGTATAGGGACACCTTCTGTATTGCAAGCTGAAAACCGTCTGCAAATCATCCGCCGAGATAATCGTGTTTGCCGATCTCCACGCCGTTCCCGCGCAGGATGTTGTAGGCCGTCACCAGGTGAAAATAGAAATTCGGCAAGACAAATCCCAATAGATATTCCTGACCCTTGAACCTGAGATCATGATCATGCAGTGAAAGAACGATGTCGCGCTCTTCGCTGCCATCGATTTGCGCTGCCTTGAACGTTTCGAGGAACGCAACGGTTTTGGCGATACGCGCCTGCAAATCCTCAAACGACTGTTCGTTGTCCTCGTATTTCGGAACATCGACACCCGCCAGACGGGCGGCGGCGCCCTTGGCTTGGTCGCTGGCGATCTGCACCTGCCGGCGCAGCGGAAGCATGTCGGCAATGAGGCGGGATGCGGGCAACACGTCCGCGGCAATCTTTCGTGCTTCCGCATGCGTCCGCCCCTTTTCGAGAATGGCTCCCAGGTTCTTGAGCAGACGGATAAAAACGGGGACACTGGCTTGGTACATGGAAATACTCATGGCTTGGCTCCTTGAAAAAAAACATCATAACGCATCAGGGGATTTCCTGTTTTATTCTCTCTCATTTGATCAGGGCGATCGCATAGGACGCGAAACCAGCCCCCCCCCTCCTGTCATTCCGGCGATCAAAGGAATGACAAAGGTGGGACGGGTGTGGGTTGAAAAAGCCGAAGCGCATCCTGACAAACGTAAACAAGTGGCGCTTTACGCCGGAGATTAGGCAGGGCAATCGCATGAATATATTTGTCATGGTAAAGCATGAACAGGCGTTTGCTTTCCCTCTCCCCTTGTGGGAGAGGGTGCCCCGGCAGGGGCAGGAGAGGGGAGGCAGATGGATCGCCATACTCCGCGGGAAGTGTTGTCCTTTATTTCAATGGCATTCATGCAATTACCCTGCCGAATGACCCTGCTCCGTGCCGCGCTGCTCGCCATTGCCCTGGCGGTCAGCCACCCGCCCATGCTGATTTTACGGGCCGCGTCGTCAGAGTCTCCGATGGCGATACGCTCGATGTTCTGGTCAAGGGGCGTGTGGTGCGCGTGCGTCTTGCGCGAATCGACGCTCCCGAAAAGAGGCAGGCTTTTGGCTGGCAGGCGCATCAAACGCTGTACTCCCTGACCTTCCACAAAAACGTGTTGGTAATCGAGGCCGGACATGACCATTACGGACGCACCGTCGGGACGATTTACCTTGGCCGCATCAACGTAAACCAGGAACTCGTTCGCCGGGGCATGGCCTGGGCCGACCGTTACCATTCCGGCAATCCCGCCCTGCTCCATATCGAGGCCGAAGCGCGGGCTCTGGGCAAATCCTTCCCCGGAGCCGCCCTGGAATTTCCGGAAACGGAAAAATGGGGACAAACCACGTAGGGCCTATTTTTCCCCTGGGCTGTCCCCTGTTTTCTGCCCCTCGCCCGCTAAATCCTCTGGGCTATTCCGGCCTGTTTCAGGATAGCGTTGGCCGTGAATCGGGAAACCACGGTTACGGGAACGCTGATATTTTTTTGAGTGAGCGGGGAAAGCCAAATCTCATGGCTTCCTTTTCCTTGCCGGACAAACTGGCAACCGTTCGCCAGCAATATCGCGGAAAGTTGCGCGTAAAGCCCGCCGCCCATGATTCAGAGCGCGACGTGAGAAGAAGCCGCCTGTGTCAGGGGTTTTCCCGTGGGGCGAGTCGTTCTTTCCTGAACAAAAGAAATCCGCAACTCATCAAGCGAGCCGGGGTGTTTATTTTCAACGAACATTTCCGGAGCAATCCGCCAGACGCGATCAACCAGGCCCTCGTAAGTATCCGACTCGGTGGTGACGGGCAATTCATCGCAAATCCCGATCCAGACCCCGTCCTCAAAGAGGACATTGAAAGTAAACTCGCTCATGATTTCCTCCCTGTCGATGTTTCCATTATAGCGCTTGACATTCAGGAATCAGATGTCAGCGAAGTCATCGGGCCGGAGCCGAAAATCGTCCCGAAGAAACACGGTGGGCATGAACAGGCGTTTGCTTTCCCTCTCCCCTTGTGGGAGAGGGTGCCCCGGCAGGGGCAGGTGAGGGGGAGGCAGAGGACAGAGGACTGATGACAGAGGACGGTAATGCTTGCGGCGGCGTAGCCGCCGGTAACTGACTGTCTTCTGTCCTCTGTCCTCTGCCGCCCCCTCTCCTGCGCTTTTACCAAAATTCGGGGCATCCTCCCCCGCGAGGGGGGAGGAAGATGGATCGCCATACTCTGCGGGAAGTGTCGTCCTTCATTTCCCGTTCCGGCTATCAAAGGAATGACGGGGGTTTTTGCGTAGCTTGGGTAAGCGAAGCGCAACCCGACAATCGTAATATAGGCGGCGCGCAGCGCCGAAAAATAAGTACCGTCGGGATGCGCCGCTTCGCGGCTTTCCCAACCTACGCCCCGCTGGATTCCCGCCTTCGCGGGAATGACGGGGGATTCACCCTGGGAGCGCGGGCGTCCCGCCCGCGCTCCCAGGGTTTCCGCCGGTTTTGATACCTGTCATCCGTCTTCTGGAATCTCGAATGTTGTTTTTTCTCACTGTCTGCACATTTTTGTTGTGTTTATCGCCCGGTTTGTTTAGTATCTCAGCATCTGGATGAACTATTTGCGCGATGTTATTGAAATAAAAGGGATTTCAGGTGTTCAGGGATCAGAGGACAGGGATCAGGGATCAACCCCCTCGGCCCATCCGGTTTTGATTCCTGTTTGCTGTGTTTTCTGATACCTGTCGATGTAAAAGGGGAGAGACATGCTAAACTATTTTGAGCCACGCACACCGCACACCGCACACCGCACACCGCACACCGCACACCGCACACCGCAATTATTGAGCCATTAAGTCCGTCCGCGGTCTTTTCGCATTTTCCCTCTTCGGCAGTTTCGCGTTTTCCTCTTTCTCCGGCCTATTTTCCGCGTTTTTCTCTTCGCCCTCTCGTTTCTCTCCTTTCCTCGCTTTTCCCTTCTTCCCGTAACGCCAAACGCATTGCCCTGTTCGGCGCTCTCGCCGCAACAACCGCGTTTCCCTTGAGCGCAATGGCTGTCAATCTGGGTTTCGGCGGTCCAGCAACCCGAACCGAGTCAGATAAGTCGTATGACAATAATGACAACCCGGCAGCCCACGGTATCGATCTATGGGCACAAGCAATCTACAACGGTACAAACATCACAATAACCATGCCCGATACTGTCAATTTCTGGATTCATGGTGTCATGGTTCAATCGGGCAGTCAGGTATCTCTGACGGATTCCACGGTGACCAGCAATGCGGTAAATTCGAGAGCGGTACAGGTGAGCGACGCAAATTCTTCCGCAACACTCGATCACAGCGCACTTACCTCCTATAACTCCAATACGATCGTTGCTGATAACGGAGGCTCGATACAGATTAACAATGGTTCAACTATTGTTAATACTTTTGGCGGTTCGGCAGTTGCCGTTCAACAAGGCACGCTGAACATGAGCGATTCCACTGTGGAAAAAACGAATGCCGCTCATGGTATTTCTCTCGTGCAGTCTCAGGGCTGGATTGATGACAGCACGGTCAAGCTGACGGGGACAGGGGTTGGGGGAGTCGCTGGAATTCGACTTGATGGAGCATCCACCACCTTGTCGGGAACCGGTCTGGATGTTCAGGTGAGTAACGGAGCCAATGGGTTTTATCTCACCAATAGCTCACAGGCAACGCTCGATGATATCAATGTCAGCGTACTGGGCGCCGGCAATTCCTGGGATAGCAATAACGCCGTATTACTACTCGATTCAAACTCGACCGTTACAGGCGGCAACTGGACGATCTCGCTATCCAGCAGTGACGATAACGCGGTGAGTAGGGGACTTTTCGTTACCAACAACGCTCAGGCCACGTTGGAAGGGACAAACAACATCACGGTTTCTGGTCTTAATTCCAGTGGCATCGGCGCCTCTGGTAACGGCAATATCGTTCTCAATGCCACTGGTGGCCTGACCAATGTCTCGCTCCTGCCTGTCCATGCGGGTGGAGAGAACGGCCAAGCGGTATTCGCTAACAATGGCACGGTTGAAATGCATGGCGGGACGATTACGCTGGATAGCCAGGGTATGTCTCCACCCGCCGGCACCAGTAGTTTCATGCGTGGACTCAGCGCCACAGGTAGCACGGGTCGGATCGATGCGGAAAATATGGCGATCAAAGCGATTGGTACAAATACGAGGTTTTATGGGGTACACGCAACTGACGGCGGTACTGTAAACATCAAAGACTCGACGATAGACCTGTATGTCCTTGGCGGAAATACGTCAACGAGCGTTGGCTATGCTATTAATGTCGAAAAAGATGGAAAGGTTATCGGGGAAACCCTGGAAATCACAGGGCATAGCAATCAAAGCGCCGAAGACAAAATAGGGACATCCTGGGGAGTTATCGGGATACATGCCATGCACGGCGCCGACATCGAGCTGAAAAAAAGCACGATCAATCTTACCGGAATGGATTCGTACGGTATAAGAGTCCGCGCATGGGATGCGGCGGATACCAACCCGGCGGTAACGACTATCACGCTGGATGAGGTGCAAGTGTCTTCGAAAGATACGGGCATCCTTCTGGACAGTAACATCACTACCGTCCATAACACTGTCGATATCACCTTGAAGAATGACTCGGCGATTGAAGCGCCGACACTGCTGACGATCGCGGACGGTACCGCGGCAGACACGCTCACGCTCAACGCAAGCGACTCTACGCTCACAGGCGATGTCATCAACAATGCCCACTACGGTATTGACCTGAACTTGAACCTCGGCGCTAATGCTTCCCTGACCGGCAACGTCTTCAATAATGCCGGAGGGGACTTGGATATCAGTCTCGACAACGGCGCTATC
Organism: Betaproteobacteria bacterium; assembly: GCA_025997075.1. GTDB lineage: Bacteria > Pseudomonadota > Gammaproteobacteria > Burkholderiales > Rhodocyclaceae > Propionivibrio. The sequence goes on from BNUC01000047.1 coordinate 22,485, forward strand.
CTGGCCGGCAACATCAACAACAATGGCGCGGGTGACACTCAGCTCGAACTCAAAAACGACGCTACCCTGACCGGCAACGTCATCAACGACAGTTCCGGTAATATCACGGTCAGCCTCGACAACGCCACCCTCACCGGGCTCCATCAACAACACGGGCGCGGGCGACACCCAGCTCAATCTCAACAACAACGCCACCTGGAACGTCACGGACGATAGCCAGGTCACTACGTTCAATTTCACCGGGGGCACGCTCAATATCGCCGCCGACAAAACGATCAGCGCAGAGAGTTTTGCCATCGGCTCGGATACCACGCTGAATATTACCGGCTACGACTACGGCAGTTACAGTTCCGGCGCTTTACCGATGACGGTCATCAACGCTGACACTCTCACCGGCGATCCCGGCAACATGAGCATCGCCCTCGACGGAAACCTCCTCACCAACAGCGGAACATCCGATCCGGCAAACTATCTCGATCTCTCCGCCCAAAAAGACAGCAACAACAACCTGATCCTCAACAGCACACTCGCCTGGAACCGGACGAATGATGACGCGCACGGTACCTTTAACCTGGCCGACGCAAGCGACAGCTTCACCGTCGACGCGGTTCTCGCGGACAATAATCCCACCTACAACTGGGACGGCACAAGCCTTACCAAAACCGGTTCCGGCACCCTCACCCTTTCCGGGGCCAATACCTACACCGGCAATACCACTATCGCAGAGGGAACGCTGGAAGTGACCGGCACTCTGGGCAACGGCAGCTACGCCGGAACCATTGCCAATGCCGGAACACTGCTTTTCAACCAGAACCAGAGCGTGGTTCAAACCCTGTCCGGCGTCATTTCCGACTTCCTTTCCGGCACAGGCCGCCTCACCAAAGACGGCGCGGGAACACTGATCCTCACCGCCGACAACAGCTATACCGGTCTCACCACCGTTTCCGACGGAACCCTGCAAATCGGCGATGGCGGAACCGGCGGCAGTCTTCCTGGCGACATCGTCAATAACGCCAAACTCATCTTCAACCGCTCCGATAACCTCACCCACGCCGGAGACATCAGCGGCACAGGGAACCTCACCCAAACCGGCTCCGGCATCCTCACCCTCTCCGGAACGAATGACTACAGCGGTGACACGACGGTCAAAACCGGAACCCTGACCCTGACCGGTAGCCTGACCAGCGCCGTCAACGTCGAAAGCGGCGCGGTCTTCAACCTCTCCGGAACCGCCGGACAAAACGTCAGTCTCCCCAGTGGCGGAACGATGAACTGGCGACAAGGCGGAACAATCGGCGGCGACCTCAACGCCGCCAACGCCCATCTCAACTTCTACGTACCGACAAGCGCGGCCAACAACGCAACACTGCTCACCGTCACCGGCACGGCGAACATCACCCAAAGCACCGTCCATGTCGGCATCGAGGCAGGCCCAGGCGCCTCTCCCCTGCAAGCGGGCCATACGCTGACGCTCATTGACGCATCCGACCTGATCGGTACTCCGTCCAATACCGCAAGCTCGGGCACAGGAATGGAAGGCATCTCCCTGTTCTACGATTTTAACCTCAGCGTCCGGAACGACACGCTGATCGCTACCCTGGCTTCCGCGCCAACTCCGGTTACCCCCGATCCTGATCCCGTTGATCCACCACCTCCGCCTCCACCACCACCACCACCGCCACCGCCACCACCACCGCCGCCGCCGCCTCCGGTTACCCCCGATCCTGGTCCCGTTGACCCACCGGTCGACCCGGTCATTCCCCCGGTCGACCTCGTTGAGCCTCCCGTTACCCCGGTTGAACCCCCCGTCGACCCGGTCGTTCCCCCGGTCGACCCCGTTGAACCCCCCGTTGCCCCGGTTGAACCGCCGGTTACCCCGGTTGAGCCCCCCCGGTGGCCCCCGGTCCCGATACGGGGGGCGGCCCCCGGCTCAATCCCCAGTTGAAAGCCCTCTCCGAAGGCTACCTCGCGGGATTCCTGCTGACTCACCAGGGCGCGGACATCGTCGCCGGCGCCGGCCTGGCCGTCCTGCGGCAGGAAGTAC
>BNUC01000048.1 GCA_025997075.1 Betaproteobacteria bacterium
AGCAGGCTTCAAACACTTGGGCGTCCAACACTCGGAATACCCGACTGAAGGTGTCGTGTGACGGTGTTCCATGCGACAGCTTCAGATACTTCTTGAGCCACGCTTCGTTGTCTTCTCCCCATTCCGCGACATCGACCCAGGTATCTGCACCGCACATCACCGCGCACAGCGCGATCAGGATCATTTCGTGCAAATCGTGCCGTCGGGCGGGTCCCCGACGTGGATCTTCCACCCTGGAAAACACTCCTATCAATGTCATGATGCCTCCCGATAAAAATCGAGAGTAGACCAGATTGGCTTAAAGTTTACAATACTCTGTCATAACTGCTTGAATGTAAACGTTTTATTTCAACTGTTTACGACATCTGCGTATGCAATAGCCCTGCCGACGGCAACCGTGCCGAGCAGGAAAAGTGCAACAATAGCGATCCACTGTTTTTTCATCACAATCCTTTCTCAGTTCTCAAAGATTCTTCAGCACTGACAATGGAAACCGCTCATTTTCCGCTCAATTGGCAATTAAGTGATTTACGGAACGTAGTCATCTGTAAAAAATTGTTTCCACTGCAGGCGCCAGTTCAGAGAAATCGGGCGTTGCGATACAAAAGAATACTCGCCAAAATTTGACCTGTCTGCCGGGTTATGGTGTAATCCTGCCCCTCTATCGGGTGGTTAGCTCAGCGGTAGAGCACTGCCTTCACACGGCAGGGGTCACTGGTTCGATCCCAGTACCACCCACCAGCACCAGCAAGGGTTTCAAAGGATTCGCAAATTTCGGGTAGTCATAGTCATACTGGATTTACCCCGCCAATCCGCTATATCGTTCCACCCGGCGCACAAGCGCATCCTCAAACACGCCGTCGCCACTTTCAATCAGGCTGAAGCGGGTTTTTGCGCGGGTGATGGCGGTGTAGAGCAATTCGCGTGTCAGTACCGGGTTCCTGGCGTCGGGGAGAAGAAGCGCAGTGTGGGCGAACTCGGAGCCTTGCGATTTGTGCACGGTCATGGCGAAGGCGGTTTCGACTTCGCTCAGGCGGCTGGGATGCAGGTAGCGCAGGCCGGGATTGCCGACATTCCGCGGGAAGACGACGCGCAAGCCTGGGACGCCGCCCGGTTCCGGCGCGGGGAGTTCCAGGGCGATGCCGATGTCGCCATTCATCAGGTTCAAGCTGTAGTCGTTTCTCGTCACCATCACCGGGCGACCCGCGTACCAGTCCCGTTTTTCGTTCGGAAACAGGGTTTGGACGATGCGCCGGTTTTGTTCTTCGACGCCCCACGGTCCTTCACGTACCGTGCAGAGCAGACGGAACTGGTCGAAAGCGGCGAGGACATTGCTCGCCCATTCTTCGTCATCGGTGAAGGTGGAACGGGCTTTCAGGGCTTGCAGATAAGGTACATAGCCTTCTCGTAACAGTTCGTTCAGCGCGGGGTTGTCGACGGCGGAAATCTGTCCTCTGTCCTCTGTCTTCTGTTTTCTGAACAGTTCGCGTGCTGTTGTTGCGTCGCCCGCGTTGACCGCCCGCGCCAGCTTGCCGATGTCGGAGTCACTGCCGAAGCGGTGCGAATGTTCCAGCACGGCGATATGTCCGGCATCTTTCGCGTTGCAGAGGTCGCCCAGCACGGCGCCCGCTTCGACAGAGGCGAGTTGATCCTTGTCGCCGAGCAGAATCAGGCGCGCCGTGGCGGACAGGGCGTCGAGCAGGTTCGCCATCATTTCGAGCGACACCATCGAGGCTTCGTCGATGACCAGCACGTCCAGTTGCAGGGGGTTTTGTTTGTCATGGCGGAAGTGGCGTGTCTCCGGCAGGCTGCCGAGCAGGCGGTGCACGGTGGCGACTTCGCGGGGGATGGTCGCCCGCACTTCGTCGGCGACCGGCAGGGCATTGACCTGCGCGCGGATGGATTCGGTGAGCCTCGCCGCTGCTTTGCCGGTGGGCGCGGCGAGGCGGATGGCAAGCGGCTGCCCGGCTGCCACCGCCGCCGTTTGCAGCAGGGCGAGCAGGCGGACGACGGTGGTGGTTTTGCCGGTGCCGGGGCCACCGGTGATGATGGCGAAACGATGTTGCGCTGCGATGGCGCAGGCTTGTTTTTGCTCCGGATTATCGAAGGCGAAAAGTTGTTTCAGACGACTTTCCAGATCAGGCGGAACGTTCACGGCTGCTTGCTGAAAGGCGGCGAGGCGGTCGGACACGGTGCGTTCGTATTGCCAGTAGCGACGCAGATAGAGGCGCGCGCCTTCGATGACGAGGGGCGCATTTTCAGCCGATAGCAGGGGGCTGGCGGCGAGTGCGTCCTGCCATGCCTCAAGGCTTAACCCGCACAAAAGCTCTCCGGGAAGCTGGACAGTTGCGCTGGCCGTTTCGCCTTCCGGCGGTAGCGAGAGGACGGCGTCCGGATTTTTCAGTGTCGCCGCCAAATCCAGACAGACATGTCCGCGTCCCAGTTGATGGCTGGTCAGCGCCGCGCCGAGGAGCAGAAGCGGCGTGGCGTCCGGGTCGAGTCCGGCGAAAAAACGCGCCAGCGCGACATCCAGTTCGCGCAGCCAGCCACGCACTGCCCATTCGCGTAGAAGATCGAGCAGGGATTCGCGGTCGTTGAGGAGGGTTGTGGGGTTCATGCCGCGCACTCCTTGATCATCTCCCTCTCCCGCCCCTTGCGGGGTGCCCTGCGGTTTCTTGTAGGTTGGGTAAGCGAAGCGCAACCCGACGGTTGTGAACAACCGGCGCGAAGCGCCGCTAGGCAATTTGCGGCGCTTGTTATTTTTGCGGCGCTTCGCGCCAGAGGGTACGACCGTCGGGATGCGCCGCTGCGCGGCTTTCCCAACCTACGGGGCATCCCTATGGAATTGCGGGTAAACCTCAGCCCCTCGTGGGAGAGGGTAAGCAGGCGCCATCTTTTATTCATGCCGTGCATTCCTCATGTTCACCTTTGAATAAGGCGTCCAGACGTTCAATCAATTCACGCGGCGGACGCGCCAGATAGACGCCATTCGCCGGAGCGCGCAGGAACAGGTAGAGCGCGCCGCCCATGTGCCGGTCGTAGTCGTAATCCGGCAAGCGCAGGGTGAGTTGACGGTGCAGCGCCAGCAGATAAAGGGTGTATTGCAGGTCGTAGCGGTGTTCGAGCATGGCTTCGCGCAGGGCGTCCTGGGTGTAGGCGGCATCGTCCGCGCCGAGCCAGTTGGATTTGTAGTCGGCGACGTAATAGCGACCGTCATATTCAAAAGCCAGGTCGATGAAGCCCTTGAACATGCCGTTCAGAATATCGCCGGCGCCGCGCGCGGGGCGGGGCTGACCGGGGCATTCAAACTGCTGCACCAGACTATCCAGTTTGCTGGCGTCGAGGTGATGCGTTTCAAACCAGAATTCCATTTCCGATTGCGGGCATTTGAGATCGGCGAGCCGTACCGTGCGCCCTTCCCCCAGAGGCAACGGTTGTTGCAGCAGCGCCAGCAGCCAGTTGGTGAGGTGCTTGATCCACCCTTTCCAGCCGCGCCGCTGACAGCGGCTGGCGATTTGCCCGCGCAGTGTTTCAGTGTCGGCAAAGCCTTCGGCAGCGGCCAATTCCAGCAGACCGTGCAAGAACGTGCCGGGATTGGAGCCGCGTGGAAAGCGGTGCATGTCATCAGGTGAAAGAGGACGGGTAACAGGTGACGGAGTGGTGTCGTCGTCGCTGGCGTTTTGCATGGACAGACTCTCCGGCGCGGCATCGTCATGACGGGGCGCATCATCCGAAGGGGCGATGGATGTTCCGCCCTTACTCTCTGCCCGCAAGGCGCTGTACGAGGCAATCCACCAGTTTTCGGCGGTGGCGCGGTGGCGCGGTGTCTTGAAATTCGTGGCGGTCGACTCGATGTCGGCGGATTCGTAATGTGTCAGTGGTGTTCCGGGTTCCGGCTTCACGACTTCCAGCACTTTGATTCGGCGCCCATCCTGTAAGGCGTTCAGCGCTTCCGTGAGCGGTGTGTTCCGGGCATCGAGCAGATAGCCCGGCGCCGAATACTCCATCCCGTATTTTCTGTCATGGATCAAATCGGCCGTGCCCAGCCAGCAGGCGTGGCGGGCACGGGTCAGCGCCACGTACAACAGGCGCAGGTCTTCACCCAGACGCTCGGCGTCGGCGCGTTTCAAAGTTTCATCGTCCGCGTTGAAGACCACCTGGCGCTGATCCTTGTCATGCACCACGAAGGGTTTATCGCCTTTCAGCGGCTTGAAAGTGCAGATGAAGGGGAGGAAAACCAGCGGATATTCCAGTCCCTTGGATTTGTGGATGGTCACGACGCGCACCAGTTTCTCGTCGCTTTCCAGACGTAATATCTGTTCCTCGCCCGGCGGGTTGCCCGTCAGGTGTTCGTCGAGATAACGAATCAGCGCCTGTTCGCCGTCCAGTTCGGCGGCGGCCTGTTGCAGCAGTTCGGAGAGGTGCAGCAGGTTGGTCAGCGCCCGCTCACCCTCGTCGCGTTGTTTCAGACGCGCGGGCAATTTGAAATCGTGCAGCAGGTGACGCAGCATCGGCAGCACGCCCTGCTTTTGCCAGCATTTTTGGTATTTGCAGAATTGCTGAACGCGCGCTTCCCAGAGTTGCTCGTCGTGGGTCAAGGCTTCCAGTTCCGCCAGGTCGAGATTCAGGGTGCGGCTCGCCAGCGCGGCGCGCAGGGCACGGTCGTTTTCAGGCGCGGCGGCGGCGCAAAGCCACAAGCGCAGGTCGCGCGCTTCCTGGCTGTCGAAAACCGAATCCTTATCCGAGAGATAAACGCTCTGAATACGGCGCAAAGAGAGTTGCCTGCGGATGGCTTTGGCTTCGTTCCCGTCGCGCACCAGCACGGCGATGTCGTTGGGACGTAGCGCCGTCAGTTGCCCGTTCTTGCTGAAACCGGCGCGGTTTTGCCGACCGAGCTTGAGCAGGCGCGCGATTTCTTCGGCGGCGTAAACTGCCATCGCATCCACATAAGCGCCCTTGGCGAAGGGTTTGCCCAAGGGTTTACCCATTTCCGACCGCAAATACCAAACCGTCAGGGCGCTCTGCGTCTGACCTTCAACTTTCCAGACTTCATCTCGCCCTTTGGCTTCAGCATCGTCGAAGGGCAGATCGTCGCCAAAGCCAAATGCGCCCTTGTCCCCGCGCTCTTCGGCTTGTCGGAAAACGCGATTGACCGCCGCCACCATGTCTTTGCTGGAACGGAAATTGGTGGCGAGGCTGTAATGACGGCCTTCCGTAGCGCGACGAGCTTGCAGGTAAGTGTGGATGTCAGCGCCGCGAAAACTGTAAATCGCCTGCTTGGGGTCGCCGATGATGAACAGACCGCTACCCTCTCCCCTTGTGGGAGAGGAGGATGGTTCAGGATGTGCGAGCGTTATTTCGTGCCGAACCGCCGCTCCCCCTCTCCCCTGCCCCTCTCCCACGGGGGGGAGAGGGGATTTGAGCGGCTTCGCCGCAACTTTGTAAATACGGTCGAAAATCCGGTATTGCAACGGATCGGTATCCTGAAATTCGTCAATCATCGCCACCGGGAATTGCCGGCGAATGACCTCGGCGAGCCGTTCGCCATCCTCGCCTTGCAGAGCGTCGTCGAGACGGGTGAGCATGTCATCGAAGCCGATTTCCGCGCGCTTCACTTTTTCGCCGGTGAAGCGCTCGCGCACCCAGGCGACAGCGTGGCGCAGGGCGGCTTCGGAGGGGTCGGGAAGCGCCTGTAATCGTTGCTCCAGCGTTTCCATGTCTTGCAAGGCCTGGCGCACGGAATCGCTGAGGGTCAGCGTAAAACCTTTCTTGCAAACGCCTTCGATGCCCGTGCGGGTCAGACGCTTGAAAAAATCGCCGCTGAATGACAAATCGCCACTCGCTTCACCGAGCCATTCTCGCAAACGATCCAGGCGGGCATTGTAGGACTTGACGCTCCATGTCGAAGCGCTGAGTTTTCCTTCTTTTTGGGCGGCATCAAACAACGCCTGAAGCTCCTCCACCCATGCGCTCCAGGGCGCTTTCAAGGCGGCCAGTTCTTGCGCGCGCTGTTGCAGCGTCGCGTCCAGCAGGGTTTTCAACGAGGGCTTGGATGACGTAACGTCTTCTTTCAGCAGATCCTTGAGTTCCTTGCACAGCTCATCGGGCGTTTGCCAGTTCTTGATTACCCACTCCAGCGCCTCGCCCTGCAAGGGATAACATTGCACGCGCCAGTAATCGCGCGTCACCTCGGCCAGCAGTTCGCTGTGGTCGGTTTGCAGGGTCAGATTAAACAGGCTGCGGCTGTCGAAAGCGTGTTCGCTCAACATGCGCTGGCACCAGCCATGAATCGTGGAAATGACGGCTTCATCCATCCATTCGGCGGCGAGTTCCAGTTGTTTTGCTTTATTTTGCCGTTCCTCTGCGGGGATGCTGCCGCACAACTCCTGCAACAGATCGTCGCCTTCTTCCTCACCGCGCAGAACCGCCGCCGCTTCCACCAGACGGGTGCGGATACGCTCGCGTAATTCGCTGGCGGCGGCATTTGTAAAGGTCGTGACCAGAATCTGTGTCGGCAACAAGGGTTTGGAGAAGGCGTTGTCGCCGCCGTGCCCGAGAATGAGCCGCAGATACAGCGCGGCGATGGTGTAGGTCTTGCCGGTACCCGCGCTGGCTTCAATCAGGCGACTGCCGTAGAGCGGGAAAGTCAGGGGCTGCAAAGTTTCGGGAGGGTTGTTCATGTTTTGGCTCCCGACATCTCGTTGTAGAGCGGCGCATACAGACGCTCGGCCCAATCGAAGAATTCGCCGTCTCGTTCTTGTTGGAGCGCCGCGAAATCCGGATAAACGCGCGCCAGGGCGGGTGACTGGCTTGCTTCGCCGTCGAAGTCATAAGCGCCTTCGTAAGCCGTGGCGGCTTTTTCCATGGCTTTCTCCTTTCCGGCGAGCCAGGCGAAAGCCGTTTTGCAGGCGATAGGTAAGGGGCGGCTCATGCCTTCCCGCCAGGCGTCCAGCCAGTTGCCGAGGATGAGACTGGCGTCGGTGGCGGACAGCGGTTCAAAACGCGCCGTTCCGTTTTCATCTTCCCCATCCCTTTCCCCGACCAGCAGGCTCGTGAGCTGCTCGACACCGCAGGCGGCGGCGACGACATGGCGGACATAGGCGGGCAGCAGGCGATGCCATTTCCATTGATTGTTTTTCAGTGTGCCGGGCGAGAGTTCGATGTATGCCAGATGACCGTCACAGTTCTGGCGCAGACCGCCCAGTACGCCTTCCAGCCGAATGTTTGCCTGTTCCACTCCTTCAAAACGCAGCGCTTTGGGAGATTCCAGAGGCTGTGACCAGTGTTGGCGCAAGTCACGGTAGCGTTGCAGTTGGCCGGGCAGGGCTTCCTGCAAATCCTTCCGGTATTGCTCGCCAAATCCGGCCAGCGGCAGCTTGCCGCTGCGCTGCAATTTTTCGGTGGCTGCACGCAGCGTTTCTTGCGTTTCTTGCGTATCCTGGTCCGAGGCGCCGTTTGCAGCATCCAGCAGTTCTTTCTTGAACTGGTGTTCTTCCAGGCGATTGGGTTGGAAGGGTTCGCTGTCCGGCAATGCCTCTGTCGCTTCGTCGAGATAAACTTTGAGACCCTGGTTGAAGAAATACTTCACGGGGTCGCGCAGAAAGCGGGACAACATCTCCGGCGTGATGGTTTGTTTCTCTTGCGCTTCGTTGGATGAGTCAGCTTTGGCGGACGTTTTTGCCTCGGTGCCGTTTGCCGGAACGTCGTTTTCCACCCATTCGCGGGCGTAGCTGAACAGCGCGGCATCTTCGCCGAAATAGCGACGACTGAAAGGCTGCAGGGGATGTTCGGTAGTCAGCGTCGCCAGCAAGTCGCGGTCATTGTCATTGTCTTCCAGTCGCCAGACGCGCTTGAGATGGTCGCGCAACTGACCAATCAGCACGGACGGCGGTCTGATACTGTTGTCGCGGATATTGCGCCCCACCCAACTGATGTAAAGCCGCTGGCGCGCCGAGAGCAGGGCTTCGAGCAGCAGATAGCGGTCGTCCTCGCGCCGCGAACGGTCGCCAGGGCGGTAGTCGTTTCGCATCAAATCGAAATCCAGCGGTGGATGCTGGCGCGGGTAATCGCCGTCATTCATGCCGAGCAGACAGACATGCTGAAAAGGAATGGCGCGCATCGGCATCAGGGTGCAGAAATTCACCGCCCCGGCGAGGAAGCGTTGGTTCAGGCGACCTTGGTCCAGCGCTCCCAACCACGCCTCGCGCGCAATCGCCAGCGGCAGGTTTTCGACCAGCTTCGCCGCCTCGCAGAGTTGCAGCCAGTTTTCCAGCGCGTCTTGCAAACGGGTGATGAGCGCCTCGTCCTGCTCGTCCCCGGCGCGGAAAAAATCATCCAGCAGTTTGTGGAAACGCTCCCCCCAGACGGATGGCGGCGCGGGCCGGATGAGGGTTTCGAGCGTGTCTTCCAGCGTGTCGAGCAGGCGTGTCAGCGGGCCGAGCAACGCGGCTTCCAGACCACCGATTTCGTCGTAAGGCTCGATGCCCGCATAAGCGCCCGCATCGCCCACGGCATAACCCAACAACATGCGGCGCAAGCCGAAGCGCCAGGTGTTTTGTTCCAGCGCTTTACCCGCGCCGAGCGCTGCCCGCTGCGCGGCATCCAGTCCCCAGCGCACGCCCGCGCCTTCCAGCCAGCGTTTCAGCAAGGGCAAATCGTGTTCCGTCAGGTCAAAGCGGGCGGCAAATGCGGCAACGTCGAGCAGGTCGAAAATCTCGCCGATGCCGAAACGGCTTTCCGGCAGACCCAGCAGATGTTCCAGCGCGATGACCAGCGGCGCTTTCCCGCGCACGCCCCGGTCGGCGATGGTAAAAGGAATGCGACGATCATGCTTGTCAAAATCGTCGGCGGCGAACTGACCGAACACCGCCTCGATCTGCGGCGCGTAGGCATTGATGTCGGGCGCCATGACAATCACATCGCGCGGGCGCAAATCGGGGTTGGCGTCAAACGCGGCAAGCAACTGGTCGTGCAGAATCTCGACCTCGCGCTGGGCGCTATGGGCGACGTGGAAACGGAGCGAACGGTCAGCCGCCATGACGGGCGGGTGCAGGCCGCGGCTTTCTTTTGGAGAACGCAGTTCGAGAATGTCGTTCTGCAACTGACCGAGCAAGGTTTCCGGCGCGGGCGTGAAGATGTCAATGCGCTCGAACTCCGCCCGATAGCGTTCGGGATTATCGTAGGCATCCAGCAAATGAATGTAATCACGCCCCTGTCGTCCCCAGGCGGCCAGTAAAGGCTGCGCGTCGGTATCGATTGGGACCGTGCGGGATTGCTGGCGACGATAGGCGGTGCGCAGCAATTCCCTGCCCTCGACAATATCGCCCCAGTAATGTTTGCAGGGGTTGTGCACACAGAGCATGACCTGACTGAAACGGGCGATGGTGGCCAGCGCTTCCAGCGTTTGCATGGGCAGGGAAGAAATGCCGAACACCGTAATCCGGCGTGGCAGCTTGCTTGGCGACGCATCCGGCTGTTGCAGTGTTTCAAGAAAACGCTGATGCACGCCGGAACGGCTTAGCTCCCACTGCCCCGGCCCGACATCCTCCAGCAGGACACGCCACAACTCCGATTGCCAAAGCGCCGTTTCGTTGAATGCGGGCAACTTGTCGGGAACATCCCGCCCTGCCGTCCAATCGTTCAGCCAGTCGGCGCGATAGACCTGATACTGGTCGAACAGCTCGGCCAGCCGTTCGGCCAACTGATAGCGTTTTTTCAAGTCGCCGTTACGGCCGAGAAAACGGCGCAGCAGTTCAAACCGTTTATCAACCAGCAACGCGGGCAACAACCGCATCAACCGCCAGGTCAGCGGCGCTTTATCCAGCGGTGACTGCGCCGGAATCGCGTCACCCAGCACGGCGCGATACGCCCGCCAGATAAAACGCGCCGGCAGATCGATTTGCAGCGCCGCCGCAATGCCGCATCCGTCATCACTCGCCAGCGCCAGCTTCAACCATTGGGCAATGCCGTTGCTCTGAGCCAGCAGCACTTCGTTTTCCAAAGGCGCCAGCGGATGTTGCTTCATCCATGCCATCGCCACATCGCGCAAATCTTCCAGCCGGTTGCCATGCAGCACGATGATGCCGGGGGTGATGTTTTGTTCTGTCATGGGTACTCTTTAGCGTATAACTTATACCATTGCGGATAAGTAAGGATACGACAGCCACAACAGCTTCGCCAACGCCGCCCGTGTTCACGGCAAAGGCGACACAAAATACACCGGCGGCGGCCTGCTGGCGAAATTCGCCTTCACCGAAACCCCCACCGGCCAACTCTACCTCGAAGCCACCGCCAGAGCCGGCAAAATCACTACCGACTTTCACAGCATCACAGCAACCTCCACGACGGCTTCGGCCGCGCCGCCGCCTACAACGCAAAATCCGGCTACCTCGGCAGCCATCTGGGCGCAGGCTACCTCATCAAGCTCAACGAACAGAACAAACTGGATATCTACGGACAATACCTCTGGAGCCGCCAAAACAGCGACAGCGTAAAACTCAGCACCGGAGAAACGGTCAAGTTCAAAGCCGTGGACTCCCAAAGAACGAGACTGGGCACAAGATGGAGCACCACCCTGAGCCAACAGACTCGCGCCTACGCCGGAGTCGCCTGGGAACACGAATACGACGGCAAAGTGAAAGCCAGCATCCACGGCTACCCACTCGACGCCCCCAAACTCAAGGGCGACAGCGGCATGCTGGAACTCGGCGTGACCCTCAACCCCACAAACGCAAAACAAGGCTGGACGCTGGATATAGGCGTGCAGGGACATGCGGGCAAACGCGAAGGCGTGTTGGGGAGTCTGAAGGCGAGGTATAACTTCTGAGATCCTTTCCCCCTTCTCCCCCAACCCCTCAGCAGGGCGTAGGTTGGGAAAGCCGCGAAGCGGCGCATCCCGACGGTACTTATCTTCCGGCGCTACGCGCCGCAAATGTACAACCGTCGGGTTGCGCTTCGCTTGCCGCCGCCGAGGGCGACGAAGCCGAGGCGGCAGTTATCCGCCGAAGCGCATTGTGTCTGTTGCAGGGCGGCGGAGAGTCCTTTGTCGATGAGGAAGTCCGCGCCTTGATTGAGGAAGGCGCTTGCGGCCGCGTAGCCTTCGGCCAGGGCTTTGGTTTGGGGATTGAGGTGGATGCCGGGCTTGTCCGGGGGATTGGGGGGGACGGGGGGTTCAACCGGTGGTTCGACGGGCGGCTCAACCGGCGGCTCGACGGGTGGCTCAACTGGCGGTTCGACGGGCGGCTCGACTGGCGGCTCAACCGGTGGTTCGCTTCCCGCGAGGCTGGCTACCAGCCGCCGGCCTTCCTGGGTGCTCAGGTTGAAGTCGTAGAGCAGGCTGACGCCTTGCATCCCTGTGCCGTGGGCTACGGTGTTGAGCGGCTCGCCGATGAGGGTGGCTGCGTTGATGAGGGTGAGGCTGTCGCCGGCCTTCAGTGGGGTGCTGCTGCCGAGGAGGCCGACCTTGACGGTGCTGTTGATGATGTAGGCGACGCCGTCGACATTGAGCAAGGTCGCGTCCTTGGTCGTGCCGTTGGGGAAGTAGAAGTTGAGCAGGGCGTTGGAGCCGTGGAGGTGGCCGGCTATCGACGCGCCCTGGTAGACGTTGAAAGTCGCACCGGGGTCGAGGCTGAGGTTTTTGCCGAGGCGGTTTGTGAGGGTGAGGGCCGCGCCGTTCGCTACGCTGACGTTGCTGTTGGCGAGGCTGCCACCCAGGATGAGCGTGCCGGCGCTGACCGTGGTGTTGCCGCTGTAGCTGTTAGCATTGGTCAGGGTGACATTGCCGGTTCCGGTTTTGTTGAGCGGGGTGCTGCCTGTGCTGTTGTCGGCGATGACGCCGCGGACGGTGTAGTCGTGGCCCGCGGTGTTGGTGAAAGTCACTTTGGCGGGCTTGACGCCGCCGCTGATGATATTGACCTGCCCGGCGCCGGTATCGGTGAAGGTGACCGTGTCGCCGTTAATGAATTGGGGTTCCGTGGTCCAGTTGTCCGAGGTCAGAATGTCCCAGCTTCGGTTGGCCGCGCCGGTCCAGGTGAGGCCGGTGGGCGTGTCGCGGGGTGGGGGTGGGGGTGGCGGAACATAGGTCACATCCCGACTGGCGATGAGGTCATTGCCGACATTGGACAGGCTGAAATCAGCGGCGGCGTCAAGCCCGCCAAAGTGACTTTCACCAACACCGCGGGCCACGACTACACCGTCCGCGGCGTCATCGCCGACAACAGCACAGGCAGCACCCCGCTCAACAAAACCGGAACCGGCAATGTCACCCTGACCAATGCTAACAGCTACAGCGGCAACACCACGGTCAGCGCCGGCACGCTCATCCTGGGTGGCAGCCTCGCCAACAGCAACGTCAGCGTAGCGAACGGCGCGGCCCTCACCCTCACAAACCGCCTCGGCAAAAACCTCAGCCTCGACCCCGGTGCGACTTTCAACGTCTACCAGGGCGCGTCGATAGCCGGCCACCTCCACGGCTCCAACGCCCTGCTCAACTTCTACTTCCCCAACGGCACGACCAAGGACGCGACCTTGCTCAATGTCGACGGCGTCGCCTACATCATCAACAGCACCGTCAATGTCGGCCTCCTCGGCAGCAGCACCCCACTGAAGGCCGGCGACAGCCTCACCCTCATCAACGCAGCCACCCTCATCGGCGAGCCGCTCAACACCGTAGCCCACGGCACAGGGATGCAAGGCGTCAGCCTGCTCTACGACTTCAACCTGAGCACCCAGGAAGGCCGGCGGCTGGTAGCCAGCCTCGCGGGAAGCGAACCACCGGTTGAGCCGCCAGTCGAGCCGCCCGTCGAACCGCCAGTTGAGCCACCCGTCGAGCCGCCGGTTGAGCCGCCCGTCGAACCACCGGTTGAACCCCCCGTCCCCCCCAATCCCCCGGACAAGCCCGGCATCCACCTCAATCCCCAAACCAAAGCCCTGGCCGAAGGCTACGCGGCCGCAAGCGCCTTCCTCAATCAAGGCGCGGACTTCCTCATCGACAAAGGACTCTCCGCCGCCCTGCAACAGACACAATGCGCTTCGGCGGATAACTGCCGCCTCGGCTTCGTCGCCCTCGGCGGCGGCAAGCGAAGCGCAACCCGACGGTTGTACATTTGCGGCGCGTAGCGCCGGAAGATAAGTACCGTCGGGATGCGCCGCTTCGCGGCTTTCCCAACCTACGCCCTGCTGAGGGGTTGGGGGAGAAGGGGGAAAGGATCTCAGAAGTTATACCTCGCCTTCAGACTCCCCAACACGCCTTCGCGTTTGCCCGCATGTCCCTGCACGCCTATATCCAGCGTCCAGCCTTGTTTTGCGTTTGTGGGGTTGAGGGTCACGCCGAGTTCCAGCATGCCGCTGTCGCCCTTGAGTTTGGGGGCGTCGAGTGGGTAGCCGTGGATGCTGGCTTTCACTTTGCCGTCGTATTCGTGTTCCCAGGCGACTCCGGCGTAGGCGCGAGTCTGTTGGCTCAGGGTGGTGCTCCATCTTGTGCCCAGTCTCGTTCTTTGGGAGTCCACGGCTTTGAACTTGACCGTTTCTCCGGTGCTGAGTTTTACGCTGTCGCTGTTTTGGCGGCTCCAGAGGTATTGTCCGTAGATATCCAGTTTGTTCTGTTCGTTGAGCTTGATGAGGTAGCCTGCGCCCAGATGGCTGCCGAGGTAGCCGGATTTTGCGTTGTAGGCGGCGGCGCGGCCGAAGCCGTCGTGGAGGTTGCTGTGATGCTGTGAAAGTCGGTAGTGATTTTGCCGGCTCTGGCGGTGGCTTCGAGGTAGAGTTGGCCGGTGGGGGTTTCGGTGAAGGCGAATTTCGCCAGCAGGCCGCCGCCGGTGTATTTTGTGTCGCCTTTGCCGTGAACACGGGCGGCGTTGGCGAAGCTGTTGTGGCTGTCGTATCCTTACTTATCCGCAATGGTATAAGTTATACGCTAAAGAGTACCCATGACAGAACAAAACATCACCCCCGGCATCATCGTGCTGCATGGCAACCGGCTGGAAGATTTGCGCGATGTGGCGATGGCATGGATGAAGCAACATCCGCTGGCGCCTTTGGAAAACGAAGTGCTGCTGGCTCAGAGCAACGGCATTGCCCAATGGTTGAAGCTGGCGCTGGCGAGTGATGACGGATGCGGCATTGCGGCGGCGCTGCAAATCGATCTGCCGGCGCGTTTTATCTGGCGGGCGTATCGCGCCGTGCTGGGTGACGCGATTCCGGCGCAGTCACCGCTGGATAAAGCGCCGCTGACCTGGCGGTTGATGCGGTTGTTGCCCGCGTTGCTGGTTGATAAACGGTTTGAACTGCTGCGCCGTTTTCTCGGCCGTAACGGCGACTTGAAAAAACGCTATCAGTTGGCCGAACGGCTGGCCGAGCTGTTCGACCAGTATCAGGTCTATCGCGCCGACTGGCTGAACGATTGGACGGCAGGGCGGGATGTTCCCGACAAGTTGCCCGCATTCAACGAAACGGCGCTTTGGCAATCGGAGTTGTGGCGTGTCCTGCTGGAGGATGTCGGGCCGGGGCAGTGGGAGCTAAGCCGTTCCGGCGTGCATCAGCGTTTTCTTGAAACACTGCAACAGCCGGATGCGTCGCCAAGCAAGCTGCCACGCCGGATTACGGTGTTCGGCATTTCTTCCCTGCCCATGCAAACGCTGGAAGCGCTGGCCACCATCGCCCGTTTCAGTCAGGTCATGCTCTGTGTGCACAACCCCTGCAAACATTACTGGGGCGATATTGTCGAGGGCAGGGAATTGCTGCGCACCGCCTATCGTCGCCAGCAATCCCGCACGGTCCCAATCGATACCGACGCGCAGCCTTTACTGGCCGCCTGGGGACGACAGGGGCGTGATTACATTCATTTGCTGGATGCCTACGATAATCCCGAACGCTATCGGGCGGAGTTCGAGCGCATTGACATCTTCACGCCCGCGCCGGAAACCTTGCTCGGTCAGTTGCAGAACGACATTCTCGAACTGCGTTCTCCAAAAGAAAGCCGCGGCCTGCACCCGCCCGTCATGGCGGCTGACCGTTCGCTCCGTTTCCACGTCGCCCATAGCGCCCAGCGCGAGGTCGAGATTCTGCACGACCAGTTGCTTGCCGCGTTTGACGCCAACCCCGATTTGCGCCCGCGCGATGTGATTGTCATGGCGCCCGACATCAATGCCTACGCGCCGCAGATCGAGGCGGTGTTCGGTCAGTTCGCCGCCGACGATTTTGACAAGCATGATCGTCGCATTCCTTTTACCATCGCCGACCGGGGCGTGCGCGGGAAAGCGCCGCTGGTCATCGCGCTGGAACATCTGCTGGGTCTGCCGGAAAGCCGTTTCGGCATCGGCGAGATTTTCGACCTGCTCGACGTTGCCGCATTTGCCGCCCGCTTTGACCTGACGGAACACGATTTGCCCTTGCTGAAACGCTGGCTGGAAGGCGCGGGCGTGCGCTGGGGACTGGATGCCGCGCAGCGGGCAGCGCTCGGCGCGGGTAAAGCGCTGGAACAAAACACCTGGCGCTTCGGCTTGCGCCGCATGTTGTTGGGTTATGCCGTGGGCGATGCGGGCGCTTATGCGGGCATCGAGCCTTACGACGAAATCGGTGGTCTGGAAGCCGCGTTGCTCGGCCCGCTGACACGCCTGCTCGACACGCTGGAAGACACGCTCGAAACCCTCATCCGGCCCGCGCCGCCATCCGTCTGGGGGGAGCGTTTCCACAAACTGCTGGATGATTTTTTCCGCGCCGGGGACGAGCAGGACGAGGCGCTCATCACCCGTTTGCAAGACGCGCTGGAAAACTGGCTGCAACTCTGCGAGGCGGCGAAGCTGGTCGAAAACCTGCCGCTGGCGATTGCGCGCGAGGCGTGGTTGGGAGCGCTGGACCAAGGTCGCCTGAACCAACGCTTCCTCGCCGGGGCGGTGAATTTCTGCACCCTGATGCCGATGCGCGCCATTCCTTTTCAGCATGTCTGTCTGCTCGGCATGAATGACGGCGATTACCCGCGCCAGCATCCACCGCTGGATTTCGATTTGATGCGAAACGACTACCGCCCTGGCGACCGTTCGCGGCGCGAGGACGACCGCTATCTGCTGCTCGAAGCCCTGCTCTCGGCGCGCCAGCGGCTTTACATCAGTTGGGTGGGGCGCAATATCCGCGACAACAGTATCAGACCGCCGTCCGTGCTGATTGGTCAGTTGCGCGACCATCTCAAGCGCGTCTGGCGACTGGAAGACAATGACAATGACCGCGACTTGCTGGCGACGCTGACTACCGAACATCCCCTGCAGCCTTTCAGTCGTCGCTATTTCGGCGAAGATGCCGCGCTGTTCAGCTACGCCCGCGAATGGGTGGAAAACGACGTTCCGGCAAACGGCACCGAGGCAAAAACGTCCGCCAAAGCTGACTCATCCAACGAAGCGCAAGAGAAACAAACCATCACGCCGGAGATGTTGTCCCGCTTTCTGCGCGACCCCGTGAAGTATTTCTTCAACCAGGGTCTCAAAGTTTATCTCGACGAAGCGACAGAGGCATTGCCGGACAGCGAACCCTTCCAACCCAATCGCCTGGAAGAACACCAGTTCAAGAAAGAACTGCTGGATGCTGCAAACGGCGCCTCGGACCAGGATACGCAAGAAACGCAAGAAACGCTGCGTGCAGCCACCGAAAAATTGCAGCGCAGCGGCAAGCTGCCGCTGGCCGGATTTGGCGAGCAATACCGGAAGGATTTGCAGGAAGCCCTGCCCGGCCAACTGCAACGCTACCGTGACTTGCGCCAACACTGGTCACAGCCTCTGGAATCTCCCAAAGCGCTGCGTTTTGAAGGAGTGGAACAGGCAAACATTCGGCTGGAAGGCGTACTGGGCGGTCTGCGCCAGAACTGTGACGGTCATCTGGCATACATCGAACTCTCGCCCGGCACACTGAAAAACAATCAATGGAAATGGCATCGCCTGCTGCCCGCCTATGTCCGCCATGTCGTCGCCGCCGCCTGCGGTGTCGAGCAGCTCACGAGCCTGCTGGTCGGGGAAAGGGATGGGGAAGATGAAAACGGAACGGCGCGTTTTGAACCGCTGTCCGCCACCGACGCCAGTCTCATCCTCGGCAACTGGCTGGACGCCTGGCGGGAAGGCATGAGCCGCCCCTTACCTATCGCCTGCAAAACGGCTTTCGCCTGGCTCGCCGGAAAGGAGAAAGCCATGGAAAAAGCCGCCACGGCTTACGAAGGCGCTTATGACTTCGACGGCGAAGCAAGCCAGTCACCCGCCCTGGCGCGCGTTTATCCGGATTTCGCGGCGCTCCAACAAGAACGAGACGGCGAATTCTTCGATTGGGCCGAGCGTCTGTATGCGCCGCTCTACAACGAGATGTCGGGAGCCAAAACATGAACAACCCTCCCGAAACTTTGCAGCCCCTGACTTTCCCGCTCTACGGCAGTCGCCTGATTGAAGCCAGCGCGGGTACCGGCAAGACCTACACCATCGCCGCGCTGTATCTGCGGCTCATTCTCGGGCACGGCGGCGACAACGCCTTCTCCAAACCCTTGTTGCCGACACAGATTCTGGTCACGACCTTTACAAATGCCGCCGCCAGCGAATTACGCGAGCGTATCCGCACCCGTCTGGTGGAAGCGGCGGCGGTTCTGCGCGGTGAGGAAGAAGGCGACGATCTGTTGCAGGAGTTGTGCGGCAGCATCCCCGCAGAGGAACGGCAAAATAAAGCAAAACAACTGGAACTCGCCGCCGAATGGATGGATGAAGCCGTCATTTCCACGATTCATGGCTGGTGCCAGCGCATGTTGAGCGAACACGCTTTCGACAGCCGCAGCCTGTTTAATCTGACCCTGCAAACCGACCACAGCGAACTGCTGGCCGAGGTGACGCGCGATTACTGGCGCGTGCAATGTTATCCCTTGCAGGGCGAGGCGCTGGAGTGGGTAATCAAGAACTGGCAAACGCCCGATGAGCTGTGCAAGGAACTCAAGGATCTGCTGAAAGAAGACGTTACGTCATCCAAGCCCTCGTTGAAAACCCTGCTGGACGCGACGCTGCAACAGCGCGCGCAAGAACTGGCCGCCTTGAAAGCGCCCTGGAGCGCATGGGTGGAGGAGCTTCAGGCGTTGTTTGATGCCGCCCAAAAAGAAGGAAAACTCAGCGCTTCGACATGGAGCGTCAAGTCCTACAATGCCCGCCTGGATCGTTTGCGAGAATGGCTCGGTGAAGCGAGTGGCGATTTGTCATTCAGCGGCGATTTTTTCAAGCGTCTGACCCGCACGGGCATCGAAGGCGTTTGCAAGAAAGGTTTTACGCTGACCCTCAGCGATTCCGTGCGCCAGGCCTTGCAAGACATGGAAACGCTGGAGCAACGATTACAGGCGCTTCCCGACCCCTCCGAAGCCGCCCTGCGCCACGCTGTCGCCTGGGTGCGCGAGCGCTTCACCGGCGAAAAAGTGAAGCGCGCGGAAATCGGCTTCGATGACATGCTCACCCGTCTCGACGACGCTCTGCAAGGCGAGGATGGCGAACGGCTCGCCGAGGTCATTCGCCGGCAATTCCCGGTGGCGATGATTGACGAATTTCAGGATACCGATCCGTTGCAATACCGGATTTTCGACCGTATTTACAAAGTTGCGGCGAAGCCGCTCAAATCCCCTCTCCCCCCCGTGGGAGAGGGGCAGGGGAGAGGGGGAGCGGCGGTTCGGCACGAAATAACGCTCGCACATCCTGAACCATCCTCCTCTCCCACAAGGGGAGAGGGTAGCGGTCTGTTCATCATCGGCGACCCCAAGCAGGCGATTTACAGTTTTCGCGGCGCTGACATCCACACTTACCTGCAAGCTCGTCGCGCTACGGAAGGCCGTCATTACAGCCTCGCCACCAATTTCCGTTCCAGCAAAGACATGGTGGCGGCGGTCAATCGCGTTTTCCGACAAGCCGAAGAGCGCGGGGACAAGGGCGCATTTGGCTTTGGCGACGATCTGCCCTTCGACGATGCTGAAGCCAAAGGGCGAGATGAAGTCTGGAAAGTTGAAGGTCAGACGCAGAGCGCCCTGACGGTTTGGTATTTGCGGTCGGAAATGGGTAAACCCTTGGGCAAACCCTTCGCCAAGGGCGCTTATGTGGATGCGATGGCAGTTTACGCCGCCGAAGAAATCGCGCGCCTGCTCAAGCTCGGTCGGCAAAACCGCGCCGGTTTCAGCAAGAACGGGCAACTGACGGCGCTACGTCCCAACGACATCGCCGTGCTGGTGCGCGACGGGAACGAAGCCAAAGCCATCCGCAGGCAACTCTCTTTGCGCCGTATTCAGAGCGTTTATCTCTCGGATAAGGATTCGGTTTTCGACAGCCAGGAAGCGCGCGACCTGCGCTTGTGGCTTTGCGCCGCCGCCGCGCCTGAAAACGACCGTGCCCTGCGCGCCGCGCTGGCGAGCCGCACCCTGAATCTCGACCTGGCGGAACTGGAAGCCTTGACCCACGACGAGCAACTCTGGGAAGCGCGCGTTCAGCAATTCTGCAAATACCAAAAATGCTGGCAAAAGCAGGGCGTGCTGCCGATGCTGCGTCACCTGCTGCACGATTTCAAATTGCCCGCGCGTCTGAAACAACGCGACGAGGGTGAGCGGGCGCTGACCAACCTGCTGCACCTCTCCGAACTGCTGCAACAGGCCGCCGCCGAACTGGACGGCGAACAGGCGCTGATTCGTTATCTCGACGAACACCTGACGGGCAACCCGCCGGGCGAGGAACAGATATTACGTCTGGAAAGCGACGAGAAACTGGTGCGCGTCGTGACCATCCACAAATCCAAGGGACTGGAATATCCGCTGGTTTTCCTCCCCTTCATCTGCACTTTCAAGCCGCTGAAAGGCGATAAACCCTTCGTGGTGCATGACAAGGATCAGCGCCAGGTGGTCTTCAACGCGGACGATGAAACTTTGAAACGCGCCGACGCCGAGCGTCTGGGTGAAGACCTGCGCCTGTTGTACGTGGCGCTGACCCGTGCCCGCCACGCCTGCTGGCTGGGCACGGCCGATTTGATCCATGACAGAAAATACGGGATGGAGTATTCGGCGCCGGGCTATCTGCTCGATGCCCGGAACACACCGCTCACGGAAGCGCTGAACGCCTTACAGGATGGGCGCCGAATCAAAGTGCTGGAAGTCGTGAAGCCGGAACCCGGAACACCACTGACACATTACGAATCCGCCGACATCGAGTCGACCGCCACGAATTTCAAGACACCGCGCCACCGCGCCACCGCCGAAAACTGGTGGATTGCCTCGTACAGCGCCTTGCGGGCAGAGAGTAAGGGCGGAACATCCATCGCCCCTTCGGATGATGCGCCCCGTCATGACGATGCCGCGCCGGAGAGTCTGTCCATGCAAAACGCCAGCGACGACGACACCACTCCGTCACCTGTTACCCGTCCTCTTTCACCTGATGACATGCACCGCTTTCCACGCGGCTCCAATCCCGGCACGTTCTTGCACGGTCTGCTGGAATTGGCCGCTGCCGAAGGCTTTGCCGACACTGAAACACTGCGCGGGCAAATCGCCAGCCGCTGTCAGCGGCGCGGCTGGAAAGGGTGGATCAAGCACCTCACCAACTGGCTGCTGGCGCTGCTGCAACAACCGTTGCCTCTGGGGGAAGGGCGCACGGTACGGCTCGCCGATCTCAAATGCCCGCAATCGGAAATGGAATTCTGGTTTGAAACGCATCACCTCGACGCCAGCAAACTGGATAGTCTGGTGCAGCAGTTTGAATGCCCCGGTCAGCCCCGCCCCGCGCGCGGCGCCGGCGATATTCTGAACGGCATGTTCAAGGGCTTCATCGACCTGGCTTTTGAATATGACGGTCGCTATTACGTCGCCGACTACAAATCCAACTGGCTCGGCGCGGACGATGCCGCCTACACCCAGGACGCCCTGCGCGAAGCCATGCTCGAACACCGCTACGACCTGCAATACACCCTTTATCTGCTGGCGCTGCACCGTCAACTCACCCTGCGCTTGCCGGATTACGACTACGACCGGCACATGGGCGGCGCGCTCTACCTGTTCCTGCGCGCTCCGGCGAATGGCGTCTATCTGGCGCGTCCGCCGCGTGAATTGATTGAACGTCTGGACGCCTTATTCAAAGGTGAACATGAGGAATGCACGGCATGAATAAAAGATGGCGCCTGCTTACCCTCTCCCACGAGGGGCTGAGGTTTACCCGCAATTCCATAGGGATGCCCCGTAGGTTGGGAAAGCCGCGCAGCGGCGCATCCCGACGGTCGTACCCTCTGGCGCGAAGCGCCGCAAAAATAACAAGCGCCGCAAATTGCCTAGCGGCGCTTCGCGCCGGTTGTTCACAACCGTCGGGTTGCGCTTCGCTTACCCAACCTACAAGAAACCGCAGGGCACCCCGCAAGGGGCGGGAGAGGGAGATGATCAAGGAGTGCGCGGCATGAACCCCACAACCCTCCTCAACGACCGCGAATCCCTGCTCGATCTTCTACGCGAATGGGCAGTGCGTGGCTGGCTGCGCGAACTGGATGTCGCGCTGGCGCGTTTTTTCGCCGGACTCGACCCGGACGCCACGCCGCTTCTGCTCCTCGGCGCGGCGCTGACCAGCCATCAACTGGGACGCGGACATGTCTGTCTGGATTTGGCGGCGACACTGAAAAATCCGGACGCCGTCCTCTCGCTACCGCCGGAAGGCGAAACGGCCAGCGCAACTGTCCAGCTTCCCGGAGAGCTTTTGTGCGGGTTAAGCCTTGAGGCATGGCAGGACGCACTCGCCGCCAGCCCCCTGCTATCGGCTGAAAATGCGCCCCTCGTCATCGAAGGCGCGCGCCTCTATCTGCGTCGCTACTGGCAATACGAACGCACCGTGTCCGACCGCCTCGCCGCCTTTCAGCAAGCAGCCGTGAACGTTCCGCCTGATCTGGAAAGTCGTCTGAAACAACTTTTCGCCTTCGATAATCCGGAGCAAAAACAAGCCTGCGCCATCGCAGCGCAACATCGTTTCGCCATCATCACCGGTGGCCCCGGCACCGGCAAAACCACCACCGTCGTCCGCCTGCTCGCCCTGCTGCAAACGGCGGCGGTGGCAGCCGGGCAGCCGCTTGCCATCCGCCTCGCCGCGCCCACCGGCAAAGCAGCGGCGAGGCTCACCGAATCCATCCGCGCGCAGGTCAATGCCCTGCCGGTCGCCGACGAAGTGCGGGCGACCATCCCCCGCGAAGTCGCCACCGTGCACCGCCTGCTCGGCAGCCTGCCGGAGACACGCCACTTCCGCCATGACAAACAAAACCCCCTGCAACTGGACGTGCTGGTCATCGACGAAGCCTCGATGGTGTCGCTCGAAATGATGGCGAACCTGCTCGACGCCCTGTCCGCCACGGCGCGCCTGATTCTGCTCGGCGACAAGGATCAACTCGCCTCTGTCGAAGCGGGCGCCGTGCTGGGCGACCTCTGCAACGCGAAAGATGCCGGACATATCGCCGTGCTGGAACATTCGCACCGCTTCGGCAGTGACTCCGACATCGGCAAGCTGGCGCGGGCGGTCAACGCGGGCGACGCAACAACAGCACGCGAACTGTTCAGAAAACAGAAGACAGAGGACAGAGGACAGATTTCCGCCGTCGACAACCCCGCGCTGAACGAACTGTTACGAGAAGGCTATGTACCTTATCTGCAAGCCCTGAAAGCCCGTTCCACCTTCACCGATGACGAAGAATGGGCGAGCAATGTCCTCGCCGCTTTCGACCAGTTCCGTCTGCTCTGCACGGTACGTGAAGGACCGTGGGGCGTCGAAGAACAAAACCGGCGCATCGTCCAAACCCTGTTTCCGAACGAAAAACGGGACTGGTACGCGGGTCGCCCGGTGATGGTGACGAGAAACGACTACAGCTTGAACCTGATGAATGGCGACATCGGCATCGCCCTGGAACTCCCCGCGCCGGAACCGGGCGGCGTCCCAGGCTTGCGCGTCGTCTTCCCGCGGAATGTCGGCAATCCCGGCCTGCGCTACCTGCATCCCAGCCGCCTGAGCGAAGTCGAAACCGCCTTCGCCATGACCGTGCACAAATCGCAAGGCTCCGAGTTCGCCCACACTGCGCTTCTTCTCCCCGACGCCAGGAACCCGGTACTGACACGCGAATTGCTCTACACCGCCATCACCCGCGCAAAAACCCGCTTCAGCCTGATTGAAAGTGGCGACGGCGTGTTTGAGGATGCGCTTGTGCGCCGGGTGGAACGATATAGCGGATTGGCGGGGTAAATCCAGTATGACTATGACTACCCGAAATTTGCGAATCCTTTGAAACCCTTGCTGGTGCTGGTGGGTGGTACTGGGATCGAACCAGTGACCCCTGCCGTGTGAAGGCAGTGCTCTACCGCTGAGCTAACCACCCGATAGAGGGGCAGGATTACACCATAACCCGGCAGACAGGTCAAATTTTGGCGAGTATTCTTTTGTATCGCAACGCCCGATTTCTCTGAACTGGCGCCTGCAGTGGAAACAATTTTTTACAGATGACTACGTTCCGTAAATCACTTAATTGCCAATTGAGCGGAAAATGAGCGGTTTCCATTGTCAGTGCTGAAGAATCTTTGAGAACTGAGAAAGGATTGTGATGAAAAAACAGTGGATCGCTATTGTTGCACTTTTCCTGCTCGGCACGGTTGCCGTCGGCAGGGCTATTGCATACGCAGATGTCGTAAACAGTTGAAATAAAACGTTTACATTCAAGCAGTTATGACAGAGTATTGTAAACTTTAAGCCAATCTGGTCTACTCTCGATTTTTATCGGGAGGCATCATGACATTGATAGGAGTGTTTTCCAGGGTGGAAGATCCACGTCGGGGACCCGCCCGACGGCACGATTTGCACGAAATGATCCTGATCGCGCTGTGCGCGGTGATGTGCGGTGCAGATACCTGGGTCGATGTCGCGGAATGGGGAGAAGACAACGAAGCGTGGCTCAAGAAGTATCTGAAGCTGTCGCATGGAACACCGTCACACGACACCTTCAGTCGGGTATTCCGAGTGTTGGACGCCCAAGTGTTTGAAGCCTGCT